>NZ_JAZTZI010000096.1:0-36026 GCF_045637405.1 Anaerovibrio sp. | reverse complement strand
CCGACTTCAGGAGTAACACCCATTACCGAGGAATTCCAGTTCTGATTGCCGTAGACAATCTGGTAGGACCGGGACACAGACGGAGAAACGTAATCAATATTTTTAACTTTTTCCTTAATGGCCTTAGCATCATCGTATTTCAGATTGGTGCGGGAGCCTGCAGCTCCACGGACACCGCCCCTGTTGGTGGAGCCAGGCGATACAATAAGCATATTACTTCCCAAGGAAGAAATGCTGTTTACCACGTCACTCTTAACACCCATCCCCACAGATACCATGGCGATAACAGCACCAACACCGATGATTATGCCCAGCATTGTGAGAAGGGACCGCATTTTATTTGCCAAAAGGGCAGTAAAGGCCATGGAAAAGCTTTCCTTAAACAACATCCAAAACCACGCCCTTCCCTTCATCTCTGGTAATAACGCCATCGCGAACTAGCAGCTGACGACTGGCACAAACCGCTATATCCGGCTCATGGGTAACCAAAATAATAGTACGTCCCTTTTCGTGCATGGACTGGAATATTTCCATTATTTCCTTGGTGGACTTGGTATCAAGGTTACCTGTCGGCTCATCCGCCATAATAATCTGAGGATCATTTACCAAGGCACGGGCAATGGCCACACGCTGACGCTGACCACCTGAAAGCTCATTTGGCTGATGATCCGCCCTGTCCGCCAGCCCCACCTGCTCCAGAAAATACATGGCCCGTTCTTCCCGCTCATCAGAGTCTACTCCGGCATAAACCAAAGGCAGTGCCACATTTTCCAGGGCAGAAATTCTGGACAAAAGATTAAAGTTCTGAAAAACAAAACCGATTTTCTGATTTCTGGTCTTGGCCAGCATATCATCGCTAAGGTGTGCTACCTCCTGACCGTCCAGCTTGTAGGAACCAACACTGGGACGATCAAGGCATCCTAAAATGTTCATCAGGGTAGACTTACCAGAGCCTGATGGCCCCATAAGAGCGGCAAATTCCCCCTCCTTAATGTCGAGGTCTATGCCGTTGAGGGCCGCCACCTCCTGATCCCCCACCTTGTATAGCTTTTTTATTCCACGCAGGCTAATAGTAATTTTTTCAATATTACTCATTAGTTATCAACCTCCGCCCTTAAATTGGAGGTCCGCCCGGGCCGCCACCTCTGGTGGTTTTGGCGCTGCTTGCAGTGCTGCTCTTGGCCTTGTAGGTAATGGCCACAGCATCACCATCGGAAAGGCCATCCTCAATTTCCACATATTCATCACTATATATCCCGGTGGATACATAGCGCTTCTCTGTAGTTCCGTCAGGCAGGCTTAGCTGAACATAGGAGCCCTTGGTATCAGTCTTCAAGGCAGAGATTGGAACCACCAAAGCATTCTCCTTTTCAGAGGTAACGATATCCACACGGGCTGTCATGGCCGGCAACAGCAGATTATCAGGATCATCCACATCCAGCACCACATAGTAGTAAATAACACTGGCTGTAGAAGATGAGGAAGCTGAGCTGTTGCTGGAATTGGTATTCCAGCTATTGGTAACGTCTGTCTGGGAAATCTTTGAAACCTTTGCTGTAAAGGTCTTTCCAGTATAGGTATCAACGGTAAAGGTGGCATTCTGGCCAACCTTCACACTGCCAATATCGGTTTCATCCACCTTGGCCAGAATCTGCTTTTTGCTCATATCTGCAATGGTCATAATAACGGTAGGATTACTGTTTCCCTGTACCGCCATGGTTCCAGCACTCTTTGGCTCACCCACTACAACACCGTCCATAGGAGCTACAATAACAGTCTCGCTTAAATCGGACTGGGTTTTCTCCAGATTACTGGAGGCAGTATCGTAGGTTAACTGGGCATCCTCCATTTCCTCCTGAGATTTAGCACCAATGGAGTTAAGATAGGACACGCGATTATACTTGGCTTTGGCATTTATCAGCTTATATTCTGCCTGATCATTGGAGGCCTCATAGTCCTTACCATCCAAAATAGCCACAGTCTGACCAGCTGTTACATGATCGTTTTCCTTTACCAGTACCGACTTTATACGGGCTGTAATCTTGGAGCTCACCTCTACGGAATCCACCGGACGGATGGTTCCTGTGGCAGACACAGTGGATTTTATCTTCATACGCTGAACCTGGGCCATTTCAGTGGCAGTAGCATTTTTTTCCGCATTGGAGTTGCTGAAATACATATATGCACCAAATATTACCACCAAAATTGCGATTAGAATGCCAGCTATTGTGAAAGTTTTTTTCTTTCTCATATCTTTGCCTCTTTTCTCACTTCAGAATAGCCCATCACTTTTCTGATGGCGCATTGGAAACTGTGGAGGTGGAAGGATAAACATCCAGACCCATATCGCTTTCCACAGCTGCCCTATGTCTTGCATAGTCATACTGGGCACTTAAGAAATTATGCTGAGCTGTTTCCAGGGCATTCTGGGCATCAATGATATCAAGCATAATACCCTCGCCAGCCTTGTATTTCTCGTTGGCGATAAAGTAATCCTCCTGAGCCTCTCTCACGGCTTCCTTGGTGGATTCAAAGCGCTTCTCTGCTTCACGCATACTGTTATAATCTGTGCGAACATTCATGTCCACAGTGCTTTTATCCTTATTAAGGGTCAGCTTTGCCGTCTCCAGCTCCACCTTGGCGGCATTCACCTTTCCCTTGGTAACACCGCTGTCCCAAATATTCCAGTTTACACCGATGGTTCCCGAAACGCTGTGATTATCACGGCTTGGTGTCACCTGCTTATTCCAGCCGGTGCTTACACTGAGATCCACTGTTGGCATATATCCAGCCAAGGCATTTTTCAGTGCCAGCTCCTTTTGCTTCACCTGATAGGTATCTACTATTAAATCCTTACGATTATCCAAAGCGTAGGAAACACAAGAATTTACATCATCATTGAAGGGCTCATAAACGAAATCATCCGTTAGCTCCAGCGGCTCATTCTGATCCATATACAGAAGGTTTTTCAATATACTGATACTGTTCTCGTAAGCATTTTGCCCTTTAATCAGACTCTGACGGGCATTAGCCAGCTCCACCTGAGAGCGGAGTACATCAATTTTGGCCTTGCTGCCGGCGTTGTACAGCTGTTCCACATTATTCAGATGCAGCTGATACTTGTCAACGGCATCCTGATAAACTGCCGTCTGCTTCTTGGCCTGTAATACGTCATAGTAAGCCTTGATAACTGACAGCTTGGTGGTCTCCCATTTACGCTGGGTCTGGAGCTTGGCAATATCCACCCCTATTTCTGCACTTTCAATATTCCGGCCTGTTATGTTCCCGTTAAACAGTGGCAATGAAGCAGAAATAGTTGTGGCGTTGTTATTGTCCCAGCCCATGTCATTTTTTTCGGACTTACCGAAATTAGTGCCTGCCTTTACAGAGATACTGTTACTTCCCCGGGCCTGGCTCAGCTTGGCCTGGGCAGAATCTTCAGCCAGTCTGGTTATATTCACGTCAGGATTATTGACCAGAGCCGTCTGTATAGCTTCCTCCATGGACAAGGATGCACATTCACCTATTGGAGCACCTGCCAAAAATCCGCTGGCTGCCAGCAATACGGCTCCTATTAAAAGTCGCTTTTTCATACTGTATATCCTTTCATGCTTTCTCAGTCAAATAAATTGTACTAAGTAATACGTGGAGAGGCACGCATTCTTTGTTGTATTCGCGTATAGTATATGCATTAAACATAAATATTTTATAAACTGAAAATTAAAATACCATTAGGCCCTTCAATTTACTGGAGTTTTTCTTTCATAACTTCTACGGCTTTCAAAAGCTGCACGTCCTCTGTAGGATGCTCCGGCATGGCGATTTCCACATCCGGCTGAATTCCAATACCGTCAATGCTGGTGCCTGATGGGGTATAATACTTGGCCACTGTAAGCTTAATGCCATCACCACGGAAAAGTGGCAAAATAGTCTGCACGGAGCCCTTGCCGTAGGATTTCATACCTACCAAAGTAGCCGCCCCTCTATCCTTTAATGCCCCCGCCAAAATCTCAGACGCACTGGCACTATTGCCATCAATCAGCACCACAATAGGAAGCTCCTTCTCTGTCATGCTGGAATTAAACACCTGCTTATTGCCGGACTTATCAATAAGAGATACCACTTCCCCCTCCGGCACAACCATATTGGCAATATCCATACAAGAAGTAACCAGTCCCCCCGGATTTGCCCTCAAATCAATGATAAGGCCCTTGGCATTTTGGGACTTTTCCTTTTCCAGGGCATCCTTAAATTCCTTGGCAGTGTTTTCACTGAAGGAAGCAATGCGAATATAACCGATTTCAGTATCAGGAATCATATCCCCGGCTGCTGTGGTCATGGAAATACTGGAACGGGTAAGGGTATAGTCTTTATCCTCCTCCCCCTGACGACGAATAGTGATTACCACCTGGGTTCCCTCAACGCCACGGATTTTTCCTACCACTTCCTCTGGCTGAAGCTCAGAAACAGGGGTACCTTCCACAGCAATTACCTCATCACCGTCCTGAAGACCAGCCTGTTGGCCTGGTGTATTTTCCATTACGGACATAATCTTGCAATGACCTGGCTCAGCAAAGCTCATAACCACGCCAATTCCTCCAAAGGTACCATTGTTGATATTGTTGAGTTCACGGAATTTTTCCTCGTCCAAATAAATGGAATATTTATCACCCAAGGATTTCATCATACCATCAATGGATCCGTTTATAAGGATTGTCCGATCCACATCGCCATCGTATTTGTCTTCCACGAAGCTCACAGTGGCAATAAAGCGAAGCATATCCCCGGCCTTTTCCACTGTGCCTCCCAGCATATAAAAGATGGCACAGCATACAATCAACAAGGTAACCAGTACGGTGCTAATTACAAGAAGAATATTTTTCTTAGTCTGACTCATGAACATTCTCCAATCATTTCAATAATAACCCCAAATCGAATTAGAGCCCTTTTACCTGCCACTATGACAGGTAAAAGAGCACATGTTTAAACAATTTACAAATAACTATATGGACTTACCGGCTCACCGTTTTCGCGAACCTCAAAATGGCAATGAGGACCGGTGGAATTACCGGTAGAACCGCAAAGGGCAATGGTCTGGCCCTGGGATACAGACTCACCTTCACCTACCAGAAGCGATTCATTATGGCCATACAGAGTGGTGATTCCGCCACCATGGTCAATAATGACAGTGTAGCCATAGCCACTAATCCAGCCGGCGTGAATAACTGTTCCGCTGGCTGCTGCTGCAATAGGCAGGCCATAATCGCCGCCGATATCAAGACCGCTGTGATAACGCTGGGTACCAAAAATAGGATGAGTACGCCAGCCAAATTCAGAGGTTATAGGGCCATTCAGTGGCCATATCATGGCACCAGAACCGCTGGAAACATAGCTGCCCCCAACCATCTGACTGCGCTGAATCATGCGGGTAATCTCCTGGGATGCCGCCATGATTTCCTCATAGGCCTGCTGTGAAACATCCCTGTCATACTCTGCCTTATCCAAAAGCACCTGCTGGGCCTGCTTCTTATCAAGCATATTTTTCTGCTTGATTTCTGCATCCGCCACCAGAAGCTCCACATCCGCCTTATCCTTTTCCAGCTTGGCCTTGGTGTTCATAACAATCTCGCGGTCAGCCTTCACCTTCATAATAAGGTCGTAATCATGCTTGATAATTCGCTTCAGAATGTCCATACGGGTAAGGAAATCTGAAAAATCCTTGGCCCCGAAAAGCACATCCACATAGCTGATCTGACCGTTGATGTAAATATCCCTTACACGCTTGGCCAGCTTCTTGTTCTTTACCTTCAGCTCATTCTCTGTTTTATTAAGGAGCTCGGTATTATCGTATATATCAGACTGAACCTTATCCAGTCTGCTTTTTACATCGTTGTACTCGGAAGTGGCTGCATCCACCTCTTGCTGCAAAACCCGCAGCTTTTCGGACAAATTATCCACCCGGGCCTGGGCCTCGTTGGTAATCTCCTGCTGCTGTGCCGCTTTTTCCTGCAAATCCTGAAGCTGCTCCTCAAGATCATCAGCCAGAGCAGTTCCTGCCACAGAAAGGGACATGAGAACAGCCATTATAAGACTAACAGGCTTGTGCTTGGTAGTAAAAAAACTCATAACAGCACCTCAGACCTTCAGAAAACGCTTAATGGAAACTGTACTGCCAATGGCACCCATAATCATGCCGCCAATAACCACAATCATTGTAACAAAATTGAGGAACGGCTCCTCCGGAATCAGCGGGAAGAAAGCCAGGGTATCATAAATCTTGGCAGTAATGCCGGAATAGGTGAGGCGCAACACAACGGAAGCAATAAGACTCCCCAAAAAGCCCATCACTATACCCTCCAGCACAAATGGCCAACGAATAAACCAGTCAGTGGCACCAACATATTTCATAATGGCAATCTCCTTGCGGCGGGCAAACACCGTAAGGCGAATGGTATTGGAAATAATAAAGAGAGTGGCCAAAGCCAACACCATCATCAAAGCAAAGCCGAAAATACGAATCAGACGGGTAATATCAAAGAGATGCTCCATAACATCCTGACCGTACTTGGCACTGTCAACACCCTCGAACTTCTCAATGTTTTCAGCGGCGGTTTTAACCATTTCCGGCTGCACCACCATAACCTCAAAGGAATCCGGCAAAGGATTGGTTTCGTCCAAAGCATCCAGCAGAGTCTTTTGGTCTCCCAAACGCTCCTTGAATTTCTCCATGGCCTCTTCCTTTGGCACGAAGGTAACCTTTTCTACCCCCTGCATTTTCTTCAAATCAACTTCCAGATCACGGGCATCATCACGGGAAAAATCATCCTCCAGATAAACCTTGATCTGCACCTGGGATTCCATGGCGTCCACCATTTTGTTCATATTCATAACCAGCATAAGGAACATACCGAAAATAAACAGAGATACCGCAACCGTACCGATGGAAGCAACGGACATCCAGTTGTTACGCCTTAAGGAGTGAATAACCTCCCGTATGTAATACTCAACAGTATTAATGTTCATAGCCGTAACCTCCTCGTGCCTCGTCACGGACTATTTCGCCATGCTCAATGGCAATAACCCGCTTCTGCATGGCATCCACAATGGTCTTGTCATGGGTTGCCATTACGATGGTAGTGCCGGAAGCGTTAATGTTTTTAAAAATATCCATAATTCCCCATGAAGTCTCCGGGTCAAGATTACCAGTAGGCTCGTCAGCAATAACTATGGCAGGATTGTTCACAATAGCCCGGGCAATGGCTACACGCTGCTGCTCACCACCGGAAAGCTGATTTGGGAAGCATTTGTACTTGTCGCGGAGTCCTACAATGTCCAGCACATTATTAACATTGCGCTGCATCATGCGACGGGGTGCCTCGATTACCTGCATGGCAAAGGCAATGTTCTCGTACACTGTCTTGTCCGGCAGCAGGCGGTAATCCTGGAATATAACCCCCAGGGAACGACGCAAATAAGGCACATCCTTATTGGACATGTGAATAATATCACGGCCGTTAACGGTGAGAATGCCAGAGGATGGCAACACCTCACGGAACAGCATCTTAATAAAGGTGGATTTGCCGGCGCCACTAGGGCCTACCAAAAACACAAACTCACCTTTTTTAATATCGACATTGATATGATTGAGGGCAATGGCACCATTGTCATATACCTTCATAACATCATTCATATGAATCATCGAGAAACCTCCATTTCTACACTAAACTTAATTTTATCACAAATGGAGATATTCTAAAAGAATTATCAATTAGAGGATTTTGCTTTAGCCATACACTGGCAGTTTATCCTAACGAAAAAAGAGAGCTGATGCAACAACATAGTGCAGTCACTCTCTTTCTTATTTTCATTATTTATTTTTGGTTTATTTATTTTTGACGGTAAAGAACCCGCAATAAATCCCGCAGCATTTCCCTTTCATCATCTGTAGGAAAGTGAGCATATATGGTATATCGGCCATGCATCAATATATTTTCTAAATCAGCCAGGTCATCCTCCAAAGACGGGTCATCATTTCCTAGTAGATAATCAATGGACACACCAAAGAAATTGGCTATTCTTTTCAGAGTGGCATAGTCTGGTTCCCTGATTCCCCGCTCATACCGGCTATAGGTGTTTTGCATTATATCCAGCTTCTTGGCCACTTCCAATTGTGACATTTCCTGATGTTCCCGTAATGTTCGTAATCTTTCCCCAAACATACACTATCCCTCCTGCTTTAAGAGTACGATAATGCATTTTACAATTATCCTATTTGGGATATTTGTATTGATAATATCCATTTAGGGATATATAATTTAGAAGCGACATTTTCTTAACTGGGAGGACTTACATTGCTCTTTAATTCATATCCGTTTATTTTTGTATATTTACCAATTGTATTTGCAGCCTTTTTCTTAACGGCTAAATATATCAGCCACCGAGCTGCCACATTTACTTTGGTATTAGCATCCATTTCCATGATTACTTACATGCCTATATGGATGAAACGAAAAGAATATGTTCTGATTTAGATATTCCATGGTATAATTTCACTGATTTAGCAACGACCGGTGGCTCTGACGATGAAACAATAGATGGGTTTCATGGTTCCGATGTTGCATATGCTAGAATTACCTATTTACTTGGTAAAAATAATATACTCACCAATTACGTTGATAATGATAAATTAGAATATGCCATAAACCATCCTATTGATAATTTTCAAGTAATTCCCGCTTCAAAATAACTTACTATACCTAAAAACTGCCCATAGTACATATTTTTGTGTACTATGGGCAGTTTTTATTTATTAGCTCGATTCAGTTATAGGCCAAATTGTTTCTCTTGGCAATTTCCATAACATTTTCCAGAGGGGTATCAGCCTGTCGCGAGATTTTTTCGTATGGTTCACGGTCTTTGAGCATATTGTGTTCCTTGGTGGAGAAATAGTCGTGATAATAGATAGTTTTATTTAAGGCCACAAATTTTCTTATATACATCACCACGAGAGCCTGCAAGAATTGTATCAATAACCACTATAATGCCGTTGATAATGGCATAAATCACCCGATAATTACCTATCTTCATTCGATAATAATCGTTTCTTTTTCCCCGAATCCGTTTAATATCTATCTGTTCGGGATGGTTACCAATAAGCAACTCTTTTATTGAAGATTCATATGCTTCTTTTATATCCCCATGAATCTTAAAAAATTTCTCAGCGGCCTTGGTATACTGTATCTTATATGTAAATTCCTGTCTCCCCCTCATATTCATGCTCATCAGGCCTCCTGAACATGAAATTCTTTGCTAGATACTATTTCCAAGTCATCTTCAGCTAAAGAATCTATTGCTGCAAGTATTTCTTCATTTTCCTCAGGGGTTGCATCTTCCACATTAACAGTAAGCCGATAGAAAGGGTCTTTTTTCAGCTTGCCAATGTGCTCTTTGATAGCCTCTCTGATCATATCAGACACTGAAATATTAAAAATAGCCGCAACCTTCTTCATATCCATTATCTCTGTTTCATCCATTTTAAAATTCATTACCTTGCTTGCCATTTTTATCCCTCCCATCTTTCTTACATTATATATCGGTATTACCGTAAATACAATAAAGTTTATTCCAATATTCTTCCGTCTCTGGAAATGGTTACCACCTGCCAAGGGAGGAATTTGCCGCTGTTTTTCAGGGCTGTTTCTGCAGCTCTTTGGAGGCCACCGCAGCATGGCACCTCCATGCGGAGAATAGTTACGCTCTTTATATCATTATTGCTGATGATTTCCGTCAGCTTCTCGCTGTAATCCCCCTCATCCAGCTTCGGACAGCCAATCAGGGTTATTTTCCCTTTCATGAAATCCTCATGGACATTGGCATAGGCATAGGCGGTACAATCCGCTGCAATCAGCAGCTTGGCCCCATCATAAAATGGTGCCTGAGTTGGGAGCAACTTTATCTGACATGGCCACTGATTAAGCCGGGACACTGAACGGGCAGAAGTCATTGGCTGATTATCCGCCTGTGACTCCGTCACCTCTGACTTTTTAAGCTGCATGGCTCTTGAGCCTGGGCATCCCATGCCCATTGGTGGCATCATGGTCGCAGAAGCCGCCTTCTTGGCACTTTGGGCCGCCTTTACCGCAGCCTCATCATAGGCAGGAGCTTCCCGCTTCTCAAAGGTAATAGCCCCAGTAGGACAGCCCGGCAGGCAGTCACCAAGTCCATCACAGAAATGCTCCCTCATCAGCTTGGCTTTACCATCTACAATATCTATGGCTCCCTCATGGCAAGCCTTGGCACACAGTCCACAGCCGTTACATTTTTCCTCATCAATATGAATAATCTGTCTAAGCATATTTATTGCCTCCTATTGTTCACACACATTAACTTCATGGCATGATTATATATAAACCATGCTGAAAATTATGTTGTAAAAACAACATTTTAGAAGTTTTTCGCAATCTATCATGAGAAATATGCCAGATTATCTTTTTTATTTTATTCCCTTACTAATTCCCCAGTCATTTATCTTCTCATAAAGTGGCACGGATACGCCATATTCCTTGCCTAAATTCACCACTCTGGTTACCAGTCCGCTAAATTCTGACTGACGTCCCCGCTGAATATCCCTCTGCATGGACATGGTGGAACCAGATTTTAAGGCATCCATCATTTTAAGGCCCACTTCCACCAGATCCTGCTGGAAATCAGCCCCCATGGCATTGCCCAGCTTCTCCACTTCCTTTATAAGTCCCGCAAACATATCGCGTTCCTCACCCGGCTGCTGAAAAACCTCACAGGAGGAATCAAAGTAGGAGCCTGCCGGTGCCGCCGGGGATACAAAGGCAAATTTCTGCAGGGCATCGCGGATAATATTATCGCTGAAATGGGCTTTGATTTCAGCATCACGCAAAATCTGCTCCAGCTGCCGTGCCTTATCTATCAACTTTTCCTCCTGCTTTGGCCGATAGCCAAAAATCACCCGCAAAATTTTATTGGACTGGTATATTACGCCGGGAGCTTCTATTTCGCTCATAACATAAATACAGCCATCAAGGCAGGTCAAATCAGCGAGCTTTTCCTGCATCACACCGCCAGTTCCAAAGACATTCAGAATTGGTACAATCAGGGTACCCTCCCCCGCCTTTTCACGGGCAAATGTAATAGCATCTTCAATGTTGTAATATTTCACGCAAACAAAGAGCACATCCGGCGTGTCCACATACTCATCTGCAGTAACGGCCTTGATACTATCCACCGTAATGGTGCCCCTATGATTGGTATGAAGCACCAGCCCCTTTTCCTTTATAGCCTCCAAATGCTTCCCGCGAGCTATCAAGGTTACATCGTTGCCAGCCATGGCCAGATAAGCCGCCATGGTTCCACCGGTTCCCCCGGCTCCAAAAATACAAAACTTCATGTCCTTACCCCTTTCTCACAATTACCAATTCTATTTTAAAAATTCCCTTAACTCCGTAAAAACTATCTCTTGAATTTTTTTTGCTTCAGCTTTGGCCCAGGATTCATTTAAGCCAATCGCCTTGGCCACCTCCATAATCTCCTTGATTCCTGGTTCCCTACCCTCACCGTGCACTGTTGTAGCATGTTCCCCGCCAATAGACTCACTGTAGGTCAAATCATAGGCTGGCGACAGTACCCATCTATTTTCCTCTTCAACATAGATATAGGTAAAATTCTTGGAATGATCATCCCGATTGTGGGCAAAAACATTGAAACACATAAGACGGAACATTTTCTTACACTCTTCCATATCCCGGGTCAGCTTCAAAGTAAGCTTCATCAAAATATCATAGTCAAGATTTGGTATTCGGTGAGAGGTTTCCAGTAGCCCTGCTGCCGATACCATGTGAACACGAACCATTCCGTCTACACTCTCTTTAAAATCAAATCGCTTGGTACCAAAATAACCACTGCATTTACTTGACGGAAACAATTTTACATCTGCCATTTGAATGCCGCATTTTTTTGCACACAATGCGTATTTGTATTCCAGCTCACCGATATTGTAACGGTCATAAGTGGAGGGAAATTTTATCAACCACGGCTCACCATTTATGTTAGTCAGTATCTTAGGTCTAGCCCCACCGGAGGAACCACCCTTTACGAATAAATAATCCAGTTCATCGGTCATTTCTTCCTGCAAAAGTTTTTGGCACTCTGTGGCAATTTCATCATAGCTTAAATTCTTCTCAATATTTTCCAACAATACCGTCGGCTTATAGGAAAGAGCCCCCATACCAGATGCCCCGACTATAGCCAAGCGGGTAAGAATACCGACTCCGGATGGCTCCATACCTTTTTTCCGCATTAATCTGTCTACTAACAGTCGTCCCCAGCCATCTGGCAAGCTATCGGCAAACACACCAAAAAGCCCATCAAATGGGTCATACTTTGGCATAAACACTTTCTTCACCAATGGCAGTGAAAGGGGGCTAATGGAAAAGCCGTCTATGAGCCAGTTTTTTTCATATTCAAAGGCTGCCAACCGATTATCAACCAGCACCATATCCCCCACTGGCCTATTGTTATAAAGCACCGTCAGCTTATCTACCCTGTTCATTTAATATTTCCTCCAATGATTCATAAGGCACCTGACTAAAAAGGCTCTCCAGCTCTCCCTCCACTTCAAGAGCAATGGCAATTTTAGTCAGTGATTGCAAAGAAATATCACCAGTCTGTTCAAACCGCTTTACCGAGCCAAAACTCACTCCAGATCTTTGGGCCAATGCCTGCTGGGATAGCTTCCGCCGTTTCCGCAGCTTTGCCACCCGCCCTGCCAGATCTTTATTTATTTCATTTGATGTACGTTGTTCTAAGTTTATCATACTAATATTTTATCAATTTTATGATATTTTATCAAGTTATGGATAATATATTATCCATAAAAGAAGTTAAAGGCACAAAAAAGAGCCGGGATTATGGGGTCACCTCATTTCCCAGCTCCGATTTTTTAACTAATTATCGATTACAAATCCTGTGCGGCCAGACCCAGCTTTTTCTTCCAATAGCCGGAATATACCACTGCCATTGGATTGTTGCCCAGTACCCGGTCCTTAACAACCAGGGTCGTTACTGGCCCATCGCAGGCCTTGGAGAACAAGGCGTCGTGGCCGACACAGAGACCTGCAGAAACAAACAATTCCACACCGTGTTCATTAAGGTACTTGGCCTGAGCCTTTGGATTACACATTGGCTCCACTGCACTCTTTGGATTTACCTTCTTCAGCTTCAGCACATCCTTTGGAACACTGCAATTCTTACAGCAAACAGAAATTACTTCAAAACCCTGATCCGCAAAGAACTTGGCAAAGAGCTTTGCTTCATCCCGGATACCCATGCAAAACCCAATACCGATGGTCTTATAGCCCATCTTCCGGGCAAATTCTGCCGTTTCCTGCAAACGGGTATATTTCATGTAAAAGGTACCCTCCACGTAGGCGGCCGCCTTCATTATCTTTCTTTCCTCTTTATCATATAGGGCCAACACCTCGCTCTGCTCCACCGGAACACAGCTTTTCCCCTTCATAAAGCACATATGATTAGCATTACAATTAGCGCAATCTCCCAACATTGTTCATACTCTCCCTTCTATATTCTTCGCCCTTAACAAAGCTTAAGCTCATATACCACCGGTTTAGCCATTTTGCAGCAGGAATGCTGCAAGCATCCATGCCCAACCAACTGGACACCCGCCTGATGACGGGCAAAGCACAGGGCCTCACCATAGCACATTCCCTTAGGCACAATGTAAGGACGGCATTGACAAAAGCCAGCCCGCTGAAAGGCAGCTGATGTGGCACTACATACATGAACAGTTACCCCCGGTACAGCCGCCATAATCCGCTGCAGGGCCTCACGGATAATATCCCCGCACAACGTTGTATAAGTTGTTGGAGATACCATATTACAGGAAATCAGCGGGTCAGCATAGGAAATCACATCCGCCCCCGCTTCAGCCACATAGGCTGCCTCCTGCTCAATATTGTCAATGAGCAGTTTGCACAGCTTCCTGAGCAATTCTGGCTGAGCCCGCATCCCTTTATAGATTTCCTTGGATGGTACCAATAAACTCAACAGGGTGAAGGGGCCTTCAATATTGAAGCTGACCCGTTCTCCCCTATGCTTCAGCAGACGTATTGCCTGTAAATTCTCCTGCATAAGGCCGTAATCGAAGGAAAAGGCTGGTATTTCCACCTCAGTCAGTTTCGCATAGGGCAAGGCTCCAGGCACCAGCTGTGCCCTTTCCGGGATAAAATTCCACTCAGCCCCCAGCTGTTCAGCCTCGGCCATGGTGGCAAAGGGCAACTTGCATAAAACATCCCCTTCCATCTGACAGATTGTACTGGCCATGTTGGCCATTGCCTCACTGTGGCAATATACATCATAGACTTTCACTCCGGCCCGCTGACATAATTCAGTGGCAATATGCCGCTCCGGCTCACCACCGCATCGAAAATGTTCCATGAACACCTTTGCCATATTGCCACCGCCTTTTCCAAAATTACTCTAAAATTATTTAAATGTAATATTCCACTTCCTGCTTGCGCACCAGCTGGAAGGCCTGCATAATTTTATCCTCATACAGGTGAAAATCCTCGCTGGTACGGTCCCGCACAAGACCCTTATTAATATCTAATATCGAATGAACCGTACCCGGATGAGCGTTCATGACCACCACACGGTCCCCCAGATATATTGCTTCGCTGATATCATGGGTTACAAATACCACACTTAGCTTGTTTTTGCTGTAAATATCCAGCAACAGCTCCTGTAGCTCCATGCGGGTAAAGTTGTCCAGGGCCCCAAAGGGCTCATCCATGAATAATATCTCCGGCTCCAAGGCCAGACTACGGGCAATAGCCGTCCGCTGACGCATACCACCGGATAATTCATGAATATACGAATTCTCATATTTTTCCAGATGCATGAGCTTCAAATATTCCTTGGCCTTTTCCAGTCGAGTTTTTTTATCATACATTCCCTGAACATCCATACCGTAAACCACATTTTCCAGCACGGTTTTCCACGGAAAAAGGGCATAATCCTGAAATACGAAGGCACACTTTGGCTGAGGCTCATCCACCAGCTTATCATCAAGATATACACCGCCGGATTCAGCGTTGTCCAGCCCGGCCATAATCCTCAAAAGGGTACTTTTACCGCAGCCGGATGGACCCAACAGGCAAACAAACTCTCTGGCCCCTACTGCCAGATTAAGGTCCGACAGTACAAGCTGGGGCTGTCCATCCTTGGTGAAGGACTTACTAACATGTTTCACTTCCAGCATAATTGTCCCTCCCTTAATCTGCCGAATACTTGGCCTGCCACCGCAGCAGGTGACGCTGTACCCTGTCAAAAACAGCCATGACAGCTGTTACCACCAGGCCGATAAACAGGATGCCCACAATAACCTTGCCATAATCGCCAAAATCAGAATAATACTTTACATACCAACCGATACCAGAGGTAGCTCCAATCATCTCAGCCGATGCCAAAAGGATAAAGGAGAAAATCAGTCCCACACTGCACCCGGTCAGCACCTGGGGCATGATAGCCGGCAGGATAATCTCAAAGAGAAGCCTCCGTTCCTTAATGCGGAGCATTCTGGCGGAATCAATCAGGGTTTTATCAATCTGCACAGTAGCATTTAATGTACTCACGAAGATTGGCCAAAAAGCACCAACAAAGATAACCAGAATTGAAGCCAACTGGAAGGTCGGTAAAATAGCAATGGCATAAGGAATATACACAATTGGTGGCACTGCGCTCATAATCTTTGATATGGGGTGAACGGCATTAAACAACCGTCTGCGCCAGCCAATGAACAACCCGGCCGGTATGGCCGTCGCAAGGGCCAAAATATAGGCTGAGCCCAACAATATCAGGGAGCTGCCCAAGCCACGGAATATGGTGGGCAGGTCACCGATAAACAACTCCAGTACCTGCTGGGGCGATGGAAACAGGAAAGGATCCAACACCTCCAGCTGCACCGTCAGAACTTCCCACAGGGCCAGAATTCCCAGAAAAATAGCTGTAACATCCACCACCTTTTGGGTCTTTACCGACTGGGTAAAATTGAATTTATAAATCATTTTTCTCAAAATCCGCTTTAAGCTGCTTGTAAACGCTATCCTGCGGCTCAGCTTCAAGAAGCTGGTCCAGGGCCTTCTGATAGAGCTGGATATTGATGTGCTCTGCAATGTCAAAGTCCTTTTCAATATAACCCACTTCCTTCATGTACTTATAAAAGTCAATAACGGCATTACGATTTGGATCCGGATTGGATTCCACATATTTTCCGTAGGTCTCCTCATACAGTGTATCCTTATCGATATTTACATACTTGGACAATATTTCGATGGATTCATCCTTATTGGTCTTGTAGAAGCGATAAGCCTTAATCATGGCCCGGAGAAACGCCTCATAATTTTCTGGATGCTTCTGGATATTGGCGGTAGAAGCAATCTGACGGCAGCATGGATGGTTTTCAAAGCCGGGCACCTCAGGACTGTACTTAACAATCTTCAAGCCCTGCTGTTCGGCCATTTTACGGAATGGAGTCCATACCACGGAAGCATCGGCAGCCCCATTCTTTACCGCCTCCATAGCGGCAGAAGCGGATTCCATTTCCTTAAAGGTAACATCCTCGTTAATCTTCAACCCCTGCTTAATAGCTGCTTCTCTGAATACAATATCACCGGTAGCCAGGCGAATAGTGGCAACTGTCTTGCCCTTCAGATTCTTTAAATCAGCCAATTCAGCCGCCTTTTCCGGCTTGGCCACCAAAGCATGGCCCATGGACATCTGCCCGGCGAAAATCGTTATTGGGCTCCCCTTTGACATATACACCATAGGTGCTGAGCTGCCAAAGGCTCCCACATCCAGCTTTCCATTGGCCACAGCGGTAATTCCTTCACCGGAGTTATTGAATAATACCAGCTCTGTATTCAGACCTTCTTCGGCAAAATAACCCTTTTCCTGGGCAATAAAATATAAAATATGTCCGGTGGAAGCCAAATAGCCAATCTTAAAATCCGTCTTTTTATCGGTTCCTGCGGACTTTTCAGAACCACCGCAGGCAGTCGTAATCATGGCAATTACGACCAATAATACAGCTAATAACTTCTTCATATCCCATCATCCTCTCTCATGCCACAATGGACGCGGCATCCTTAATAGCAAACGGATTGCCGATGCGGCGCACCGTATTTAACATTTCATGAATATTTTCAAATGGTGTTTCCGTCGGCAGGCTGCACCCGGAGGCTACAATAAAGCCTTTCGGTGAATCATAAACCTTACGAACCACTTCTACCGTGGCATTACGCACATCCTCCACGGTGCCCTCCAGCATGGTTTCCGATGGCCGAACATTGCCCATAAGCATTACCCGGTCGCCTACCAGCTCCTTGGCCTTCCGGATATCCGCATCATTATCAATACTCAGACAGTCTGCTCCGGCTTTTACCATATCCTCCCAAATTCCGTCGGTTTTACCACAAATATGCAGGGTTACCTTCTTGCCCTTGTCGTGAATATGGTCAATGAGCTTTTTCAAATATGGCAAGGAGAATTTACGGAACAGCCTTGGGCTGATAACTGTGCTTGAAGACATGGCATCTGTAAGACTTGGAGTCACTCCCGCGTCAATTACTGCATCCACATAACGAAGATTACTTTCCAATGACACCTGACACAGCTTATGAACGGCATCTGGATTCTTCAAGGTTAAACGCACCAGATTTTCGGCCCCCACCAAAAAGGAGGAATTGGTGAAGGGACCGGTAACGGCACCGCCCACCGGAACCTCCTTGCCCACGGCATCCACGACAATACGCATGGCCTTTAGATGCTCCGGCAAATTGCCATCCTTATAGGGATCCGCCGGGCGCAGCTTATCAATCTCATCCAAATTGGACAATTTGGGGTCCAGCTTTATTATCGGCTGGCCAAGATATGCTGTTTCATCCTCGGGGTATATTACCTCGGAGCCCATAGCCTCGGCCTGGGTATATAAGTCGGTAAACACGCGGATATTGTCATAATGAAATAATTTATAGGCGGCAATGTGGGCCTTGGCAATCAGCTCACCATTACCACGAAAATCTGATACCTTTACTCCGATTACCCTGGCTGCAGTATTTCCAACAATTGGTACACAGGGCAGCCGATCTATGTCTTCACCCTTGGCGTAGGCTGTCATACGCTCAATGGCCGTCATCTCATCCTTCCATTCCGTCATGAAATTCATCTGCCTTTCTTGCTCAACATTTTCATTGCACCTTTACATGGGGGAACCTGGCCTTGGCGTGAGGAATTGCAATAGCTTCCATAAAATGCTCCTGAAAATCAGGTTCCGCCGCCGTCTCCACAAATTCCACCTTTCTGGCAATCTCATCCGCCTCATGGCGTTTATCAATATTTAATAAGGCAATACGGGCGCCATCCCCTGCCGCATTACCTACGGCATGGATATGCTCCAGGTCGCAGTCCGGGAACATGCCCATTACCAAGGCACTTCGTTTATTTATATAACTGCCAAAGGCCCCGGCCAGAATTACCTCATCCACATGGTCAATCCCATATTTGTTCAGTAAATACTCAGCCCCCACGTAGATAGCGGCCTTGGCCAGCTGAATGGCCCGAATATCGGCCTGGGTAACCACAATGTCCTGCCCTATTCCCGTTTCCTTGGCATAAGCCAGCACATATTCCCACTTGCCATTTTCATCCTTTCTAATGCGTGGTGTAGCCAATTTATTATTGATACGTCCACTCTTACCCACAATTCCTGCCTCATAAAGGGCGGCAAACACATCGATTATCCCTGAACCACAGATGCCCAAGGCACCGGTAACCTCCAGTTCCGGATACCAGGTATCATTGCCGATAACCTTATAGGATGGTTCCAGGGTTTCCTTGTCTATTTTCACCCCTTCAATAGCTCCGGGAGCTGCCCGCATACCAAATTTTATCTGGGCTCCTTCCAAGGCCGGACCAGTGGCACATGATGTACACAGCAATCTATCTTTGTTGCCTAAATCAATCTCACCGTTGGTACCAATATCTATTATCAGCTTTATCTTATTGCTGTTATACGGTTCCTCGGCAATGACCACCGCCATATTGTCGGCCCCCACGAAGCCAGCCTCGATTGGCAATGAATGCACCCACCCGGCTGGATTTATCTTTATACCCAAATCCCTGGCCTTTATGTCCAAGGCATGGGCCGCCACCGGTGCAAAGGGGGAACGTCCCACATAACCAGGGTACAGCTTTAGGGCCAAATGATGCATTACCGTATTGTAGACCAGCACCATTTCATCCACATCATCCGGACTGGTGCTGATACCCGCCGTAAGCTCCGAGGCCAGCTCATTGACATCATTTATGATAATGTCATGCAAAGTCTGAAGTCCGTCAGGATTACCAGTGGCATAGGATACTCTTGACAAAATATCCTCACCATAGCCAATCTGGGAATTCATACGGGACGCCTTTTGCAGCAGCTCACCTGTATCCAAATCACAGAGATAGGCCGCCAGGGTGGTAGTACCAATATCAATGGCAATACCCAGCTTGCGGCTGTAGTCACCGCCCCGTACCCTAACGATTTCCTGCTTGTCCTCCCGCAGGGTTACGGTAACCTCCCAGTTATTTTCCCTCAATACCCTGGACAGATTACATAAAACCGTATAGTCAATCTTTATATCTTTTAAACCTGTCCTTTTTTCCAGAGCAATCAGCAAACGCTGCTGATCATCCATAGGGTCCTCCAAGGTCGGTGGCGTAAGCTGTAAAAAATAGGATTTTACTGCCGGCTTTATGGCAATTTTTCTTGAACTGCCTGCCTCCAATACCACCTGCTTGGCACTTTGGCTCTTCTTGGGAACACTGACTACCAAATCACCCTTTATGTGAACGCAGCAAGCTAATCGTACGCCCTTTTGGATTTCATCAGCAGTCAGAATTTTTTCTTCCACCGGGCTTAGGGCGGAAATATGTGTCTTGGCTGAACTTAGACCAAGTTTCTCGAAATTACCAAACTCCGGTATTATCTTACATTTACCACAGACCATGGCCCCACCGCAGGCGGCTTCAATACCTACACCCAGGCTTTGGGCAGCCTGTAGTATGGTTTTTCCTTCCTCTACTTCACCGCGCCGACCTGAGGGCTGAAAAACAATCTGATATTTGCTCATTTATACGCCCCCTTATACAGCTTTAGCAGCACCAGTAAAGGTTTGGATATTTCTTAGTGGCGTTGAGGTGCTCAACCCACAAGCCGGTGCCAAAATATTTATCCCGTCATGGATAAGCTGCTCAGTGCTTCGCTGAACATTAGCCTCTTCACCAAACTCCAGCAGGAAGGTACTGAGGTTACCCATGGTGGTAAGCTGCGGGTATTCCTCCTTCAGCTTCCTCAGGCTTACCAGTGCGTCAACACTGATGGCATCAGCGTGAAGGTTGGCAATATGATGGGTAACGGCCTGCATCTTTCCACAGATGTGTACTATTACCGGCACTCCCATTTCATGAATGGCATCCACCAGCTTGTTTATATAAACTACTGCATAATCGCCGAACATCTTGGGACCTAATATTTCTCCGGTGGCTGTTGGGTCAGCAATGGAAATTACGCTGGCACCATTATCCACCATATAGCGGGCATAGCCGATTAGCTGATTGGTTACATAATCCACAAATCTATGGGATTCGTCCTTAACCTTGCGAAGCTCCTTCAGAAAATTCATGGGATCCACAACCGAAGCGGCGGTACTAAGGGGACCAGTTATGCTGCCTATAACCGGTATGTCAGGAGAGTGGCCGGCAGCATTATATATGGCCTGAAAAACTGTACCCGCTCTGGGGCTATTCACCAAGGCATCATCAGCCTTATAAATAACATCCTTCACCGAAGGAAAGATTTCCTTGGCAATCTTTGGTTCGCATTTTAGAGTACCAAAGTCAATATCACTGCCCAGTGCTTCAGCTTCTACGGTCATACAAAAGGGAATACCCACATTTTCAAAGCCCGTATCCGCCTGCACATCCAGAGCCAAGTCCGCCATAATCTTTGAATCACGATGACCATCTGGCAATACATTGCCATGATTTTTCATTACATCAACAATAGCGGAATTCATCATGCCCCCGGGGCAAATCACCGGAGCCCGATCTACAGCTTCACCATTTAGGGAGCGGAGCAATCGTTCCTTGGGAGATAATACATCCATATACTCACGCTCCTAACGCCAAGCTATCGGTTTTGCCCAGCAATCTTTCTGCTACCTTTACAGCATCCGCAGCATTTCTGGCATATCCGTCAGCACCAATCTTCTTGGCAAAGGCCGGAGAAATTGGACCGCCACCTACAATAACCTTGAATTTATCGCGAATGCCCTTTTGAGAAAGAATATCCACCACTTCCTGCATCCCAGGCATCGTCGTGGTCATAAGGGTGGCAATGCCAATGATATCTGCACCGTATTCCTCGGCTTTACTAACGAATTCAGCTGGAGGAATATCACGCCCCAGGTCCAGCACCTCAAAGCCACCGGTTTCCATCATCAGGCGAACCAGATTTTTCCCAATATCATGTGTATCACCTTCAACCACGCCAATGACTACCTTGCCCTTCTTGGATACATTTTCACTCTTTAAGTGGGGCTTCAACACATCGATTCCCACATTCATGGCGTCGGAGCACATCAACAGCTCTGGAACAAAATATTCTTCCTCATCAAATAATTGACCGGCCCTTTCCATCCCCTTGGCCAATCCCGAATCTATAGTTTCATAAGCATCTATTCCTGCCGTAAGGGATTGTTGAGCCAATTCCTCCACAGTATCCTCTTCCATTTCCACTACAGCATCGGCTATTTGTCTTAATAATTCTTCCTTTTCCATAGCTGTCTACCTCCTGCTCACAATTCATCATATTACATCTATAACATACTTGTTTAGTATGTTTATGGTTTTGTTGAGTTAGATATTACAACATACCGTTATGGTATGTCAATAGATTTTTTTATTATTTTTTGGTATAGAAAAAAACACTGGAAAATGATTGACTCACTTTCCAGTGTTTATAGTTAATTTTGCTGCTTTTTTTCTTTTTTCTTTTTATCAATTAGTTCAATGGCCAATTCGGCATTGTGCATTGCCAATCGGCGAAGCTCGGCGAAAAGCTGCTCATTTTTCTTGCTGAAGCCCGCCTTATCATTCCACTTGGCACGAACCTTGCTTACCAGCTCGTCATACTTGACATTTTCCAGGTCCCCCACAGGACTTTCCCCTACAGACTCCAGGAATCTGTCAATCTTAGGGTCATAGGATACACCTATCATCGGCACTCCCATAACCGCGGCAAAAATCAGGGCATGAAGACGGACACCTATCAACAGGTCCATGTTACCTACAATGGACAGCAGCTCCTTGGTTGTGTATTCCTTGTGAAGTACAACCGCATTACAGCTGGTCATGGATGCCACCATTTCAGCACAATGAACATCCTCAGGATATTGCATTGGTAAAAAAACAATGCGGGCATCAAATTCCTGGGCAATCTGATCTGCTGCCCTGGCAATAACCGCCTTGTAATGGGTCCAGTCCTGCCACTCACGGACAGAAATACCCACCAATGGCTTGGCACCATAGGCGTTGTTTTCCTTCAAAATAGTCCGACCGATATTCTTATCCACAGGATGGATGGCGTGAACCGGGTCAGAGGTACACTCAATGGCAGGGCGACGAATCTTCATCTGGGCCAATTCACCAAGGGACCCCCTGTCACGAACTGTAATCTGCTTAATGCCATTACCCACAATTCGCATAATCCAGCGGGCCATTCGCCCCTGAATTGGGCCTATACCCTGAGCATACAGCATAACAGGGGTTCGAAGAATCTCTGCCAGCACAATTATCATGAGATAATAATATAAACTGCGACGGGAGGTAACGTTCTGCAAAAGGCTGCCACCACCACTTATAAGGAGGTCTGCCTTGTACAGGGCACCTATAATGCTTCCAATATCCAGCCAACCAATTGAATTCACCTGATGGCGTTCCCTGGTGTCAGCAGGATCAGCGGAAATAACTGTAATATTTAACTTTGGATCTAAATCCGACAATACTTCTACCATAGCTGCCAGCATTGCTTCATCGCCGGCATTTCTGGAACCGTAATACCCGGAAATTACAACATTACTCATGTCTGTTGTCATTCCTTATCTTTGCTTATTTTTAATGACTCAGCTTTGGGGCAACGAACTTACTCCAGAGCTGAATAAGAATCATACAGATAGCACCCACACCGGCACCCAGTACAATACCACCAATACCACGGGCAAAGGACATAAATACTGGAGAACGCATGTGAGCGAAGGTCTCAACCATAGAGCCCTGACCGATGGTAGCCACCAGCACCAGAGCAAAGAGAACCATAGTTGGCCACTTACGGAACCAGCCCATTACAGCCAGCATAAATGCCGGATGACCAATGAGAAGCTCCTTGGAGCGTGGACGGGCATACATGGCCTGCTCCAAAAATGCCCTGAATTTCAGCTCAGTGGCAGAAACTGGCATACCCATGGTGTGACCGGAACGGGCCACAAAGACCACGCCAGCAACCAAAACCAAAAAGAGAATCAACAGGGATTTCACCTTCACAGGCATATCCAGCATCTTGCGGAACTGGTCCATAAAGCCCTCGGTATCATCCATTTTGCCGTCAAATACATCGAATCGCTGCAGGAAGGCAATGGCCACCAAAACAATTGGCAACACAAAGGTGAGCTTAATGCCACGGAAGATATTAACCTCCAACAGGTACTCCGTATCAGCAAGAGAACCGGAAAGATAGGAGGCACCCACATAGGACATGATACCACAAGTAAAGAGGGCAACCACGCCAGTGGCAATCATTTTTGGCAATGATGCCTTCTCATCGGCACTCTTGGCCCGGAAGCGGTCCATTTGCCAGATTACCGCAATAACAGGGAACACGTTGGCACTTAAGAGAGCCGCCACTACGCGGATTTTATTGCCATGGCCCATGATAACAGGACCAGCAGCAGCAAGAATACCAACAATCAGCAATCCATAAATATACTTTTTCTTAAGCCCTGGAATAACCAGGCACAAATACAATACGCAGGCGGCAGCCACACCTATCATTACCAGAGCACGAAGCCATGCTGCCGGATAGAAGTGATCAAATACCCCCGCCTTGCCGATAGTATACCCCTGAGCCTCCAGTCTATCCCTTACAGCTGAAAAATATGTCATATTAGTTTCCAGCAGGGTCATGCCAGGAGCCGGCTTATCAAAAATCTTAAGGAGATTATAGCGGATATTGCGCTCAGCATCTGTATTAGCCCAGCGTTCCACACACTCGCCAATCTTCATCTTCTTCTGCTCATCCTTAGGAATGGAATAGAGGCGGGCAGAATGGTAATCATTGGCCTTGGCAATATCCAGCATACCATCCTGATGGAAGAACTGTAGCTGGGTTACTCCCTCAATCATACCAAGAGTAAGGTCACGCTCTGCCATTTTTTTGGCAGTATATTCGGAGCAATCCGGAGCTCCCAAGGTCTGGGAACCGGAAAAAACAATACCGGAAACCTTGAAGTTGTCGATACGCTTGAAAAAGGCATCCACATCGTCTTCGGTACACTTATTGTAATTGGTAGGACGGGCCAAAACATAGAAGCCACCTTTATTTACAGCTTCCATCTCATCAGTAGGCATGCCCAGATCCATCTTTTCAAATGATTCGAACTGAGCCTTTACTGCCAGCACAGTGGAACCACCCACATTAAGCGCAGTAACTCTGTCCTGGCCCAGACGACGTACCAAATCCTCATGGACCTCCTTGAAGGTCTGAGCATGATGTCCGGTAACATAAATCTCAGTGCCCTTAATGGTGCCGTCCTCCACCAGCTTACGCCAATTAGGGTCAGTCATGGCACCGGTATAATAGCTGGTAAGAATATCACTGCCGTTTACAGCAGTGGTCTTGCCATTTACATTCAGTTTTTTGAAGGTGGTTTCATACACCGCAAGAGATGTAATGCCAGCTTCCTTGGCCTGCTTCATAACCTCTTCCACAGGCAGGCCGTCGCATTCAGCCAGGGCCACCAGATCCTCGTAGTCCACAATAAGCTCTATGGAATTATTGCGAACCTCCACATGATGACGCTGAATGTTTATGAACAGTGAAGCAAAAAGACCGATAACTATCAGCACTATTAATAATTTATTATACGCAAACTGCTTCATCGCAATTTAACTCCTTATTTACCATTGGTATGACGGCTGGCCTTAATAATAACCCGACCATCCTGCATCTCCACATCATCCACTTCGGCCCGTACAGGCATTTTCTGCAAATCAAAGAGGAGAATATCCCCAAAGAAATTGCCCACCACAGCTTTACCGAATACGGCATTTTTAATGTCCAAATGGGTCATGTGAAAATATACACCACCATTTTCCTCAAATACGGTCCCTTCCAGGGTAAGGTCTGCCGTGCGCCCCAACAGCTTTACGGTGCCGGTGGCAGACAGCTTTTCCTTGTTCATGGTGGCAGTAATATTATCAACCTTTTCCAGCTTGTCCTGCAAAAGCATCTGGAGTGACTCCTGGGAAATAATGCCGGTCATTTCCAGCTTGTCTGCGGACCTTACCGCAGAGCCATCCCGGGCATCCAGCTTAGTAAGGTCACCGTTGACATTCTCCCCGTCAAGGGTCAGCTTATCAACGCGGACCTGTCCCACCATGGCATTATCAGCATCAATATGAATACTGTCCATGTGGCCTGTCAAAAGCATGAACCCAGCCATACTGGAAACCTTCACATTTACATTATCCGCCTTGGTGGCATTCTCAATACTGCGGGCAATGGAGCCCTGCACCACAAAGGGCAGAATCAGCTGGCAGAACACCAGCAGCACCACGATTATGGCCATACCAAATTTTAATGCCTTATTCACAGTTATCTCCTAAAAATCCAATACTCAGTAATCGGCTGAGGAGGTACCGGGAGATGCAGTTGGGGACGTATTTTGCGTTGGTACTTAGTGAATCCAAGCTTTTAGCGTAGGATGAACTTAGTACCGCTACGCAAACTAGTGAGCGAGAGCGTTCCCCAATGCATCTCCTGGCACACCATCATGCGCATTTATATCTGATGGTTGGCCTTTGCCCCAAGGAAGGCCTCAATGAACATATCGATTTCACCGTCCATAACTGCACCGGTATTACCAGTTTGCGCATTGGTACGATGATCCTTAACCATGTTGTATGGATGGAATACATAGGAACGAATCTGACTGCCCCACTCGATCTTCTGCTGATCACCCTCGAGGGCAGCAATTTCCTTTTCCTTCTTTTCCTCCTCCAGCTCAAAGAGCTTGGCCCGAAGCATCTTCAGACACTGCTCGCGGTTCTGGAGCTGGGAGCGCTCATTCTGACACTGAACCACAATTCCTGTAGGCTCATGGGTCATACGGACAGCAGAGGAAGTCTTATTGATGTGCTGACCACCAGCACCGGAGGCGCGATAGGTATCAACACGAACTTCATCCATATTAATCTTAACCTCTTCGGTGTCATCCAGCTCCGGCATAATATCACATGCACAGAAGGAGGTGTGACGACGGGCTGCGGAATCAAATGGAGAAATACGCACCAGACGATGTACACCCTTTTCGGACTTCAGGAAGCCGTAAGCATTGTGCCCCTTGATAAAGAGGGTAACAGACTTAACACCGGCCTCATCGCCTGGAAGGAAGTCAGCAGTTTCCACAGTAAAGCCATGACGCTCAGCATAGCGGCCATACATTCTAAGGAGCATGCTGGTCCAGTCCTGAGCCTCAGTGCCACCGGCACCTGCATGAAGGGTCAAAATAGCGTTGTTGGCATCGTACTTGCCGGAAAGCATAACCTCCAGCTGAAGCTCCTCCAATGCCTTGTCAATCTCAGCCATATCGGCCTTGATATCCTCCTCCACGCTTTCATCCTTGTCATCCATGCCGATTTCCCACATTACCTGCACGTCATCGTACTTGGCTACCAAGGCCTTGTATTTATCAACACTGATCTTAACATCGTTAAGCTCCTGGTTGATCTTCTGGGCGCTTTCAGGATCATCCCAAAAGGTAGGCTCACCCATCTTATATTCCAATTCTGCGATTTTTTCTTCTTTATGAGCCACATCCAGAGCCTTTTCCATCTCGTTCAGTCGCTCCTGGAGTGCCGCAATACCTGGCTTCAAATCCTCCAGCATGTTCTCACATCCTATTTAAATTTTATTTCTTTAAGCAAGATAATCCCCTCCGCTACCCACGAGCAGCAGAGGAGATTAAATCATATCATATATTTCGGCTGATAGCCAATTATTTATCACGACCGCAGCAATTTTTGTACTTTTTGCCACTGCCACATGGGCATGGGTCGTTACGGCCAATCTTTTCGCCCTTTACAACCGGCTGCTTTTTGGCAGGCTCCCTGTCGCCATCCTCTGAGGAATGGGAGCTCTTGGCCTGGGCCAGACGCTGCTTTGCCTGCTCCTCCATAGCACGCTGCTGTTCAGGAGTTATGATGTTTACGCGATACATCATGGTAGCAATATCAGTCTGAATAGCATCAATCATGGACTGGAACATATCATGGCCCTTGATTTTGTACTCAACCAATGGGTTGCGCTGACCATAGGACAGAAGGCCAATACCCTCACGGAGCATATCCATATCATCAAGATGCTCCATCCAATGATTATCAATGACACGAAGCATAACGATACGCTCCAGCTCACGCATATTTGTCTCGCCAAACATCTTCTCACGGAGCTCATAGGCCTCAGTAGCCAAGTTCATCAGAGTTTCCTGAACCTCATCGCGGCTCATTTCCTCCAGCTCCTCCAGCTTCAGTCTGCCGGCCGGGGCATAAATCTGCTCTGCATCCTTAATAAGGTCCCCAAGGGTCCACTGCTCAGGATACAGCTTGGCATTGGCATACTGGTCCATTTCGGACTCGATAATCTGGCCAATCATATGCATGATGTGCTCCTTCAGGTCCTCACCCTTCAGCACCTGCTTGCGCTCCTTGTAAATAACCTCGCGCTGCTGGTTCATAACATCATCATATTCAAGGACATGCTTACGCATATCGAAGTTACGTCCCTCAACCTTCTTCTGGGCATTCTCGATGGACTTGGTAATCATCTTGTGCTCAATAGGGTCATCCTCGCCCATGCCAAGACGGTCCATAATAGAGGAAATGTTCTTGGCACCGAAGAGGCGGAGAAGGTCATCCTCCAAAGACAGATAAAATCTGGAATTACCAGGGTCACCCTGACGGCCGGCACGACCGCGGAGCTGGTTATCGATACGACGGGACTCATGACGCTCAGTACCTACAATAAAGAGGCCACCCAGCTCCGGCACACCATCACCCAGCTTAATATCAGTACCACGACCAGCCATGTTGGTGGCAATGGTAACCGCATTCTTCTGACCAGCGTCAGCAATGATTTCTGCTTCCTTCTCATGGAACTTGGCGTTCAATACATTGTGGGAAATGCCACGCTTACGGAGAATAGCACTGATTTCCTCGGACTGGGCAATAGAAGTGGTACCAATCAGAATCGGCTGACCAGTAGCATGAATCTTCTCCACATCATTGGCCACAGCCTTCAGCTTGGCACGACGGGTCTTATAAATAACATCAGGGAAGTCGGTACGCTTAACCGGCATATTGGTAGGAACCACCACTACTGGCAGATTATAAATCTTGATAAACTCGTCTTCCTCAGTCTTGGCAGTACCAGTCATACCACCCAGCTTCTTGTACATACGGAAGTAGTTCTGGAAGGTGATGGAAGCCAAAGTCTGGGACTGGCGGCGAACCTCCAGGCCTTCCTTGGCCTCAATAGCCTGATGCAGACCATCGGAATAACGACGGCCCTCCATAAGACGGCCGGTAAATTCGTCAACGATAACGATTTCGTCATCCTTAACCACATAATCACGGTCACGCTTCATAAGAGCCTTGGCACGGAGAGCAGCGGTAAAGCAGTGGGACATTTCAATGTTCTCGGAATCGTACATATTCTTTACGCCCAGGAACTTTTCTACCTTGGAAACAGCTCCCTCAGATGGAGCAACAGTCTTCTGCTTTTCATCAACAGTATAGTCCTCACCGGCCTTCAGGATTTCAACAGCCTTGGCCATACGGGTATACATATCAGTAGACTTGGTACCGGCACCGGAAATAATCAGCGGAGTTCTGGCCTCATCGATAAGGATACTGTCCACCTCATCCACGATGGCAAAGTTCAGCTCACGCTGTACCATCTGATTAATATCCACAACCATGTTATCACGGAGGTAATCGAAACCATACTCGTTATTGGTACCAAAGGTGATATCACAGCTATATGCGAATTTACGCTCAGGGAAGTCCATATCATGCTTGATAAGACCTACACTGAGCCCCAGGAAGTTATAGAGACGTCCCATCCACTCACTATCACGCTTTGCCAGATAGTCGTTGACGGTAACCATGTGAACGCCCTTACCAGTCAGTGCATTCAGATATACCGGCAAGGTTGCCACCAGGGTCTTACCTTCACCGGTACGCATCTCTGCGATCTTGCCATCGTGCAGACAGATACCACCAATCATCTGAACATCAAAATGTCTCATGCCCAGTACACGACGGGAAGCTTCACGAACTACGGCAAATGCCTCAGGAAGAATATCATCCAGGGTCTCGCCATTGGCAAGACGTTCCTTAAATATCTCTGTATTTTTAACAAGGGAGGAGTCGCTAAGCTCGGTCAATTCTTCTTCATAAGAATTAATCTGATCGACGATTGCTCTCATGCGCTTTATTTCTTTTTCATTATTGTCGCCTAAAAATCTTTTAAAGATACCTAACAACAAAACTCACTCCTAACAAATTGGATATGTGTACAGAAACACCTCTTAACAGTTTAACAAACTATTATATAGAAGTCAAAAGAAAAAGACCGCTGCCCGCAAGACCTACGAGCAACGGTCCCTACTTATTTTACCGATCCTACAACCGGCAAATATCTTATTTATCTGTTATCGGACTCGATTAAGCCATACTTACCATCGGAGCGGCGATAAACTACATTAACTTCCTCAGTATCAGCGTCACGGAATACAAAGAAGTCATGGTTCAGAAGGTTCATCTGCATAATAGCCTCTTGTACGTCCATAGGCTTTACAATAAACTTCTTGCGCTTAACGATTGGATAATCGTCCTCCTCATCCTCTACACGGGCCTGCGCAGCATTTGCAGCGAATGCTTCATCCAAAAGAGTGCCATCACGGAAACGGCGCTGCATCTTGGTCTTATGCTTATGTATCTGGCGCTCCAGCTTTTCAATAACCAAATCAATAGAGGCATACATGTCATGGGAGGCTTCCTCGCCCCGGAGGAGTACGCCCTGGACAGGAACAGTAACCTCAACGAGATGACGGTCCTTTAAGACGCTGAGCAATACAGAAATTTCACCAACCGAATCGAAGTATCTGGTAATCTTGCCGATTCTCTTTTCCACATAATCTCTCAGGGCTGGGGTAATCTCTACATTTTTACCTCTGATAGTGAATGTTGTCATACTAACATCCCCTTTCCATTTTCTATGATTATACTATTCGCCATTATAAGGCAAAATCCTTTTATTTAATTTCAAAATTAAATTTACTGTATTTTTTCCACTTTAAAAGGTGTCCCGGAATCACTTCCAGAACACCTTGTAATTTGCAGTATATAAGAATTAGGCCTGCTTAACAACGTTGGCTGCCTGAGGACCACGAGCACCTTCAACGATCTCGAATTCCACAGCCTGACCCTCGCTGAGAGTCTTGAAGCCTTCATCTACAATAGCAGAAAAATGTACAAAGATATCGTCGCCACCCTCGCGCTCGATAAAACCATAACCCTTTTCAGCACTGAACCACTTAACCTTACCTGTCATTTTTGAAACCTCCTAGAAATCCCCGGTTAAAAACCGTTAAAACTTACTCTTTCAATATATCATCTATAGTTGGCAGACGCAACTATTTTGGTAAGAAGAATTTTACCCTCAAATATCATTTTTACCAAAAAAAATTAATGGCTAATCAATATTATATAATTAATATAGGTTTAGCCATTAAATTTAAATTTTTTATATGGTTATGTGAGAATTTTTGTAAAATTCTCACAAAATCTTTGAGAAGAATAATTTAGTTCTTTCTTCCTTCGGATTGTCAAAGACTTCCTTCGGAGGCCCCTGCTCGATGATCTGGCCCTCATCCACGAAAAGGAGTCTGTCCCCAACCTCCCGGGCAAAGCCCATCTCATGGGTTACAATAGCCATGGTCATACCCTTATCTGCCAAGGACTTCATAACCTCCAGTACCTCTTTTACCATCTCCGGATCAAGGGCTGAGGTAGGCTCATCAAACAGCATCACTTTAGGCTTCATGGCCAATGCTCTGGCAATGGCCACACGCTGCTGCTGGCCACCGGAAAGCTGTGGCGGATAAGCTCCGGCCTTATCTGCAAGGCCAACCTGATTTAACAACTCCATGGCAGTCTTTTCTGCCTCTTCCCTGGAAATCTTGCGGACCTTCATTGGGGCCAGGGTAATATTCTCCAAAACCGTCATGTGGGGAAACAGATTAAAGCGTTGGAAAACCATGCCGATTTCTTCCCGGGCCTTGTTAATATTTGCCTCTCCATTAAGCTCGATACCGTCCACAACCACCTTGCCGGAGGTTGGCTCCTCCAACATATTCATACACCGAAGCAGGGTACTCTTACCGGAGCCTGATGGGCCGATAATAACCACAACCTCCTGTGGATTAATATGCAAATTTATTCCTTTTAATACTTCGTGTTCCTCAAAGGATTTCCGCAAATCTTTAATATCTATCATGATGTCTTCAACCTCTTCTCCATATATGCCACCAGACGGGAAATTGCCAGGGTCATTATCAAATAAATAACGGCTACGCTAAGCCAGATTTCCAAGGAACCGTAAGTTCTGGCAATAATGAGCTGACCGCGACGGGTGAGCTCCTCAAAGCCGATAACGGAAACCAGAGATGAATCCTTCAGCAAAGCAATAAACTCGTTACCCAGAGGTGGAACAATATTCTTGAAGGCCTGAGGTACAATGATGTAGCGCATGGTCTGAACCCAGGTCATGCCCAGGGAACGACCTGCTTCCATCTGTCCCTTATCAATGGCCTGAATACCGGCACGGAAGATTTCTGCTACATAAGCACCGGAGTTAATACCACAGGCTGTTATGGCTGCCACAAAGGGATCCACCCGCTGATCCAGCATTAACGGCAATGCAAAATAAATCAGAAAAATCTGCACCAAAAGTGGTGTGCCCCGCAAAAAGTCAATATACACTGCTGCCAGCATACGGAGAGGAGTCACATGGGAAATGCGGGCAATTCCCACAAACATACCGATAATCATACCCAGTCCCACTGACAGGGCCGTAATCTTAATAGTAATACCAGCACCCAGCAAAAGCAGTGGGAAGGATTGTATTACCAAGTCAAAATTAAAACTCATGTTAATTCACCCGACCAATCTAAAATGTTTTTGCAAAATCATAAAATAATTATACAGTATTTATGAATATTTTTCCATACTTGGTCTAAAAATTATTCTTACTCAATTCAATCAAAGAAAAAGGCTGTCGCATATGATATGCACCACATACGCAACAGCCTCTGTTAATTATTTAATTATTTCTTGTTGCCAAACCACTTAGCGTAAATCTGGTCGTACTTGCCATTATCCTTCAGCTTCTTTAAAGCCTCGTTGATCTTGGTCTGGAGCTCAGCATTATTCTTGTTGATAGCCATACCATAATCCTCAGATGTCAAAAGCTCGGAAAGCACCTTTACATTGTCGTTCTTGGACTCAACAATATATCTGTCGTTTACAGGGCGGTCATTGATAACTGCATCCACGCCCTTGGCATTCAGCTCAATAAAAGTATCGGCAGAGGAGTTCAGCTCTTTAACCTCGGCACTGCCCAGCTTCTTGGCCTCAGTAGCAGAGGTTGTACCGATCTGAACTGCAATCTTCTTGCCCTTCAAATCCTGGAAGCCCTTGATGGAATCATCACCCTTGGCAACCATAATGGAAAGACCGGATTTATAATAAGGATCGGAGAAAAGAACCTTCTGCTTACGCTCATCATTAATGGTCATACCGGAAATGATAACATCAATGTTGCCTGCCTCCAAAGATGGAATCAGACCATCGAATGCTACATTGTTAATCTCAACCTTGTAGCCCATTTCCTCACCGATAGCACGGATGAGATCCATATCGAAGCCCTCATAGGCACTAGGATCAGAACCCTGGAACTCAAATGGAGCAAAGTCAGCATTGGTGCCAACCTTCAGAACCTTCTCGCCTTCAGCAGCCTTTTTGTCACTGCCGCAACCTGCCACCATAGCCATAACAGCCATCAGGGCAGCCATGCAAAGCACTAAAATCTTCTTTGACATGTTTAAATTTCCTCCTTATGAATAAAAGTTAAACATTTTATGTACAAGAGAAGCCCGAAGAAATACATTCCCGGGCTTCTTCGCCATAACATATTCAGTTAAAATTAAGCGTTCTTCTTTGCCTGGAAGCAATCACGGCAATATACCGGACGGTCGTTCTTTGGCTCGAATGGAACCTCAGTCTCCTTACCGCACTCAGCGCATACTACAGTGAACATCTGACGCTGCTCTCTGGCACCCTCGCCATCACGGCTACGACGTCTCTTGTCGCGGCAATCACGGCAACGTACAGGCTTGTTCTCAAAGCCCTTCTCTGCATAAAATTCCTGCTCCCCTGCGCTAAAGATGAACTCCTTGCCACAGTCCTTACATGTTAAAGTCTCGTCTACAAAAGCCATTAAAAAAATCCCCCATAATTCTGATTTGACATCCCACTGTACTCTTACTACTTACCTACTTTCAGGTGGTCAAAGAGACATCCTTACCCGTCAAGTATATATGTAAAAAAGAAAAAAAGCAAGCTAAACTTTACAATAGCAATCCCAAATTTGCTTAAATTTATTCTCCATATCCGCCATGTACGTCTTATTGTCCATTAGAGGCGATATTCGTATCATTTTGGGCAAATCATTGTGCAATTCATTCAATTTATCCGCCTGTCGCCCCAGCTGCACCGCCTTGCTGACATAAGCCCTTTGCCCATCACTTATAAGCTCCGGTAACCCGGCTGCCTTAAGAATAGTTTCCCCATATCTGGAGCCATGGCTATGCCCTTTAAGGGAAATAACCGGTACTCCCATATACAGGGCATCACAGGTAGTCAGGCCACCGCAATACGGCGAAGTATCCAGAGCAATGTCGATATCACGATACTGGGCAAGATAATCCGGGCTAAAAGGCCGCAGCTCCAGCTTTTCCGGATTCCCTCCAATACGGCGGAACCGCTCCCGAATAATATTCCGGCCGGATTCCACACTGCAGGTCTTATTCTTGATTACCAGCTTGGAGGGAACGCTTTCCAAGATATTGCGCCACATCAGCAACATATCATCGGTAACCTTGGCAAAATTGTTGAAGCAGCCGTAAGTCACATAGCCATTGGCTTTAACCGGGGCATCACAGCCCTCTGCCTTTATGCTCCGCAATATCTCAGGAGAAAAGCACAGATGACACCCATCCAGTTTCAGAAGTTTTTCCCTAAAACGAAGCTGATCCCCAACATCAGGGCAACAGGTGGTATCCGTCAAAAAATAATCCACAGCACTAAGGCCGGTGGTATTGATATACCCAATACCGGAAATCTGCACAGGAGCAGGACGATACCCCAAAACAGGCAGACAGCTATTCTGGCTGTGACCGGACAAATCCACCAAAATATCAATTCTGTCATCAAAAATCTGCTTTGCCACATGACGACTGCTCTTGCCCTGCATATCACGCCAAACATCAGGCATTTTTTTAAACCGCTGGGTAATATGATCAGCCCTGCCGGTGGAATATGCGTATATTTTAAATTCATTGCGGTTAGCATCCCTTAAAAGGGGAGTAAAAAAATATGCTGCCGCATGCTGACGAAAGTCCGGAGAAATATACCCTATCCTCAGAGAATGATTTTTCCGTCGCTTCTCCTTATCATGGGGAAACTTAACCTCCGTTCTAAGAAGATGTTCAAACTGTTTATGCTGCTCAAGCTGCTTCTTGCTGCCACTGTCCCTATAGTTTGTCAAAAACAGGGCCTTACTGTGATACATTGCCTTTTTCTTAATATCCGACACAGTACGGCTGGCCGTAAAGGTAGCAGTAGCCGCCTTGTCAGCATAACCCGCCAGCAAACAGGTATCGGCATAAAAAGCATAGCCCCTTTCAATTACCCTGTTACTAATTTCTCCCCAGATTCCCTTGCCTACGCTGACATTGAACCTCTTAAAAAGCTGCTCATAGGCCGCCATGGCTTTATCCAAGATAAATTGGGCACCATAAAAAGCCGCCGTGGCAAAAAGGCCTCGCAGATTTGCCCTAAGGGCATTTTGCTGAGAATCAAGGTGCCACAGCTGGTTCAATGCTGCTTCGGCGGTATCAAAATCCTCCATATAAACTGAAGCCTCTGCTACCAATGCCCAGCCTTCAGGATTATTCAGATTTGCATCCAAAAGCTCCCGGCCACAGGCCCGCATATTGGAAAAATTACCTTCCTCCAAAAAATTCTCCGCCTGCCTGGACCAGGAAAAATCCTTTTCATTCATGCCCAAGTTCTACACCATCCAAATAATGCACTCAAACAACATTTTATCATACTATTATTATTCACTAAAAATACTACTCGCTAAAAATACTATTCGCTAAAAATACTATTCGCTAAAAATAAATAGAATCCTTTATCCTTTTTACTATATTCTTCAAATTTCAGCATGAAGTTCGCCCCCGTACTCCTTCAACAAT
>NZ_JAZTZI010000095.1:0-1174 GCF_045637405.1 Anaerovibrio sp. | reverse complement strand
ATGTCAGGATGAAAAATCCCAGCTGAAAAACAAGGAGAAAGCCATGCGTGTGCTTCGAGCCAGAGTATTGGAGCAGGCCCAGCAGGCTCAGGCAGATACCATCGCTGCCGACCGAAAAAGTCAGGTGGGCTCCGGTGACCGCAGTGAGCGGATAAGAACCTATAATTTCCCTCAGGGGCGTGTTACGGACCATCGTATAGGTTTAACTTTGCATAAATTGGATTTTGTTCTGGACGGTCAGCTGGATGAATTATTAAATGGTCTGATTACGGCGGATCAGGCTGAACGCATGAAGCAGCCTGACTGATCAAATTACAGTGTTATGAGGCAATAATGCCAGAAGAAATATGGACTATAGGTAAAATCCTTAAATGGACCGAGGAATATTTTGCCAAGGCTGGCATCGATACACCCCGTCTGGATGGCGAGGTGCTTCTTTGTCATGTGCTGAATAAGGAACGGATTCATCTGTATGTTCACTTTGACCAACCGTTGAATCCCTCGGAACTGGCCCAGTATAAGGAATATATCCGCCAGCGGGTGCGCCACAAGCCAGTGGCCTATATTGTAGGGCATAAGGATTTTATGGGATTGGATTTCAGGGTGACGGAGGATACCTTGATACCCCGGCCGGATACGGAGATATTGGTGGAAGCTGTGATTTCCAGACTGAAAACCACCGGGGACAATGGTGGAACCATTGCTGATATTGGTACCGGTACCGGAGCCATATGCTTGTCCTTATTGAATTATTTGTCCTCGTTACTGGCGGTAACGGTGGATATTTCCGACAAGGCCCTTGAAGTGGCCCGGGATAATGCCCAAAGATTGGGATTGTCAGATAGGATAGAGTTTTTCCAGGGAGATTTGCTGGAGCCTATAAAGAATCGCAAATTTACAGCCATAGTATCCAACCCACCCTATATTCCTGAGGGGGATATTGCCGGTTTGGAGCCGGATGTAAAGGATTTTGAACCGGTTTCCGCCCTGGCAGCTGGTGCTGATGGCTTGGATTGCTATCGGCGGTTGGTGGCTGAAGCGGGTGAACTTTTGGAAGATGGCGGATTTTTGGCTATGGAAATCGGCATTAATCAAGCTGAGCCCTTAAGGAAGCTTGGTCAGGAGCATGGCTGGGGCCGCTGCGAGATAATTAAAGATTTGGCGGGAATTGACC
>NZ_JAZTZI010000094.1:0-1169 GCF_045637405.1 Anaerovibrio sp. | reverse complement strand
GCCCTGATAAGTATATACCTTACCAATTTTAGCCTTGGTTTCAGAATCACCATCCAAGAGAACTACTGCCTGATTTGGCTTTACAGTACCACGGATAATACGGCCTACTGCCACCTTACCAACGTATTCATCAGCCTCAAGAGTAGTAACCATCATCTGAAGCGGACCCTCAGCATCCCCATGCGGACATGGGATTTCCTTAACGATGGTTTCCATCAGTGGAATGAGGTTATCATTATCATCTTCCATGTTATACTTAGCCACACCATCACGGGCAGTAGCATAAATACAAGGGAAATCCAACTGCTCATCATCAGCATCCAGCTCCATGAACAGCTCCAAAACCTCATCATATACATCATCAACCCGCTGATCCGGCCGGTCAATTTTGTTAATAACAACGATAGGCTTCAACCCCTGCTCCAAAGCTTTACGCAATACGTATTTGGTCTGAGGCATTGGACCTTCAAAGGCATCTACCAGAAGCAGCACGCCATCAACCATGTTCAATACGCGCTCAACCTCGCCGCCAAAATCAGCATGGCCCGGGGTATCAACGATATTGATCTTAGTCCCCTCATACATGATAGCTGTATTTTTGGAGAGAATTGTAATACCACGCTCACGCTCCAAGTCACCTGAGTCCATTACTCGCTCCGCAACCTGTTCATTGGAACGGAAAATATGGCTCTGCTGCAGCATAGCATCCACCAGGGTAGTCTTACCATGGTCAACGTGCGCAATTATAGCAATATTTCTCAAGTTTTCATTCATACTCATAGTATTAAAATTCCTCCCATTACATTAAAAAAGGAGTCCTACGCTCCTTTTTATAACCACATCTTAATTTTCAGCATACTTATATTATTATAGTGGTTTTACAATGTCAATCGTCTTTTCTATAATTATTTCCTATTATTTCCAATAATAAACAACATTCTTATATGTAGTATTCTTCATAGCCTGTTATTTTTCTTATAAAACTGTTATAATTTAGTACAGAAGACTTTCAGTATTCCAGGAGGATCTTATGGAAGGGATTTATTTATTTGCCTTAGTATGGATTTTATTAAACACGTACACTATGTATCACGTATTCTTTAAGAAAAATAGAGAAGAAGATCGGGACGAGCTTCGCAGCGAGCTAATCGAAATGTGCCGCATGATTT
>NZ_JAZTZI010000093.1:0-2197 GCF_045637405.1 Anaerovibrio sp. | reverse complement strand
TGATAATCGCTTATGCTAAGCTAATTACACGTAAAGGCCTGGGTAAATTTCAACTCAGTTCAGGTGGTGTTAAAACTCCATCTTAATATGCGCCCATTTTATTGGAAGCTCATCGTGTTTTGATAAATCACCAATGTTTCAACATGAACTGTACCAGGTTAGTAGAATTTTTTGCCGCTAACTTGGTAAATTCCTCAAAACTGATAGGAGAACCCTCATCCGCTTTATCCGAAATAGCTCGCAGTATGACGAAAGGAATTTTGTTCACATAGCAAATCTGGGCTATGGCTGCACCTTCCATCTCGGCACAATCCCCATGAAACTCCGAAACTATCCTGTCCTTCGCTTCCTGGGAAGAAATAAATTGGTCCCCGGAGCAAATCCGCCCCTCAACTGCCCTGACTTGGGGGAGAGCTTTCTTTACCGCTTGTACAGCCTTATGTCGAAGCCCTGCATCGGCGGCAAAACCCACCTGCCCCGTGTAAGGAATCTCTCCTTTCTTGAAGCCAATGGCTTCCACCGTGAAGTCATGCTGTACAGCATCCACTGAAACAACAATATCCCCGATGTCAAGTTCTTCATTCAGGGAGCCTGCCACACCTGTATTGATGATATGGCTAACCTCAAAATCATCCACCAGTATCTGGGCACAGGCAGCCGCATTGACCTTCCCTATACCGCATTGCACCACCACAGCATTCATGCTACCGATGCTTCCCTCGCAGAATTCCATTCCTGCTTTGGTCTCCTTGCGAATTGCCTGCATATTTTCCCTCAGGATATCCACTTCTGGCTTCATAGCTCCAATAATGCCTATCTTTACTATCTGGTCATTTTCTGCCGCCATTACAGGCAACGAAGAGAAAAAACAAAGTATCATACAAACAGCTGTTATAAAAATTCTGTTCATGGCTCAAAACTCCCACATGTAAAATTTTATGAATACTTAACGCGGGTAAATCATCTGAGGTTATTACTCTGCCAAAATTCTCCCTTGCAATTATTCCGCACAAAGCAAACGGTCCGGCAGAATATACCATACTCCACCAAACCGCTTTTCTCTTAGCCTATCATTTAGTATTTCCCATGCTATCCTTGGTATCCTGCTCCGCACTCTTGATATCCTTACTCATATCCTTGGCCAGATTAAACTGATGGAATTGAGGGTCATCATGGATTACCATGGTAAATTTATCAGTCTTATCAAGTAAAACTGTACCCTTCTTTAAAGAAAGCTCCAAAATATGGCCGCCCTGTTTCCGGTCATCGGAAATAAAGTGAAAATGCCAGCCAGGAGAATTCAGCCCAGCCATGTAATTAGGACAATACAACCCTACCAGTGTTCCCTTAATATTATTGGCTGTAAACTCTGTCTGCTTGCCTTTAAGGGCTTCCACGAGGGTTGGATAAGGCTTCTGGCTGCCGTACTCACTACGGAAGAGAACAGAGGAAAACTCTGTATGTAGTTTTATCATGTAAAAGCTGTTTTCCCCGCACTTTTTTACTTCTTCATTCAAAGCCTTTTCAAAAGCTGCCTTGTCATTAATGTTTTGCAAGGCAAGGGCAATATCATCATCAAAATAAGTCACCGTTGCATAAGGAACAGCCGTCTTGTCATCAGCCACAATGACACGACCATCACCCAGAGCCTGATAGACTGTTCCATCCAGCATAATCATTTCACCATTAAGACCCTCAAAGGTGCCAATGCCGATATCACCTAGAGACCGCATATCTCTTACTGTAACCGTACCGCCAAAATATCCCTGGGCCAAAGACTGTAAAAGTGCCACCTGGTTTAGGCTTTCACGTTCTGTAATTGCTGGAGTAGCATAGCCCACGCTGCCCGTCAAAAGACCTGCAATTAATGCTAAGGAAAGATGTTTTTTGATGTTAATCTTCATAATCCCAGTTCCTTTCAGGGTATATTATCCCTGCCATACGCACTTCATGAACTTGCGGTAGTTCTTGTCAAGATAATCGATGATAAAGGAGAACATGGTGTAAATGGTATCCCCCTTTAATTCCTCATCAACGATTAGGCACACATCCAATATTAAGTCCCCAGCGTCATTTAAATACACCTTGAAAGGTTTGTATGAGGCAGACTCTTCGTTGATTAACTTCAACAGATCAAGCTGGTTACTGTCCGTCAATGCCTTAGTTGAAATCTGTACCCGTACCATTGCGAAAATAG
>NZ_JAZTZI010000092.1:0-2371 GCF_045637405.1 Anaerovibrio sp. | reverse complement strand
CAGATACCCCCTCGCTATATTTTGGATATATTATATGGCTTAAATCTAAATTGGAAATAAACAAATTATAAAATAAAGGGGTACGAAGGAGGCCACCCACACTCTTAAAAACTAGGCTGCCTTGATTGAAGTGAGCCGCTTGCGGTGTCAGACCTCCCATACGTGCGGTCAGCCACACTCCAGCGTCTGAAACACCGACTCGAGAAGGTGCCCCGGACGGCAGAGTATACCCCCAGCAGCATTGGCCCCAGGTCTTTTCCTGTCATGCCTACATCACGGATTCCGGCTATGCCATGAAAAGCCCTGATAGTATCTGAAGAAAGCTGGGAGCATACCCAGCCGCCGAAAGGTGGTTTAGTGCCTACTACTGGGCCAGTATACGCGGTCACTGTCTTTCCTTACGCTTCGCTCCAGTCCTTCCAGTTACCGCTTACATCCCGACTATAAGTGATGCCCCGAATAGCAGAGTATGGAACCTGCAAGCAGAACCCATACACAGCTGTTGGCTTTTTGTCCAGTGCCTACTACTGGGCCAGTATGGCGGTAGCTGTCCTGTCGCTCCCTTCCGTTCCGCCCGATGGGCTGCTCTACAGTCCGCGCACTCCAGCCACCGCACCCATCTCCAAGTGTAGTACCCGGATGGTATCACTACACCCCAGAGGGGCGCAGTCATACCCCCGGAAAAAAGTTCCCGCCATCTCTCAGAGAGTAGCGAAAGCTGAGGCCATGGCAAGCCATAGCCTCACCCTCCGCGGAAGGACGGCTTCTGTAACAACAGAAGCCATTTAAAGCGGAATCACCAGAGCATGGCCACGCAATAAAGTACGGCTTCCCTGGGCCCCCACGAGGCCCCGAAGCCGGGGACGAATCAAGCCATTCCATTGGCACACAAGACCATTTTGTACAGTTTTTATTTGCGATATATAACCTAATTGTATAGTAAAATAAAGCCGATTTTCAGCATATTTTTTGATACATTGTAGTCATGTTTATTGGTGCCAGCTCCAAGTGTGGGTCTATGAGTATGGGCAGGAGTCACCTTCTGGGCATCCGTTTTTGTATCGGGGAAGGAGCCTCCAGCCTCATAAACTCTGACAGGTGAGCGTCCGATAAGAGTTTTTCGGTTATCGGAAGTAAGCCGTAGTTTACTGTCCGATAACCACATCTTATCGAAAGCTGACCAGCCACTCTCGCCACCTCGTAGACGCTTCGCGACCCCACCCGCCAGCCAGAGGACGAGACAGCACCCAGCACCTAGACCATGGCGCAGCCTCACCCTCCGGCATACGACCCACCCATAAAATACAATGGTAATAACTGATATATAATGATATAATTTTCTCAACGATAAAAAATATTTGTAATGGTAGTGCTGAAGCACCATAAAATCCACTATCAATACGACTCTCCGTTTTTGAGGAGGGTCATTCAACTTATGTCGGAGGGATGATAATGAAGGAACCACCAGTAGACAGAGCACAATTAATAGCGGAATTAAAAACAGTGGCATCATGGAAGGAAGAATTCATAGTCAAAGAAAATGAATTAAAAAAAAGTCAGATCCCTGACTTCCCAACCTATGAAGAGTTTGTAACTAAGAATACCTCCAACCTCTCAGGCGGATGTTTTTTTATGTTTGTTTTTGCATTAATTTATTATGGTGGATTTATTTATACTTACTACAAGACAAATCTTTTTCCGGATGGTTTTTTGGCAGGGGTTATAATTTTTATTTTAGCATTTTTCTTAGGTCTCTTTTTATTAGTTATTTTAGGTGTCAAAATGGACGGGGCTAGAGAGAAAGAAAAAGAGGATAAGGACAAATGGCACAAACTCTACCAAGAAAAGAAAAATAGGTACGATGTAGAAAATAAGGAGAGAGAGAAGATATATTTTCATAATTTGAGTATTTTTGAAGATGTTCGTCAAAGAAAGCCAGATACGTTTATTCCAGAACAATATCAAGAACCAAATATTTTAAAAATATTGATTGGATATATCGAGAATTATCGGGCTAATACTTTTGCAGAAGCTATCAACCTTTATCATACGGAGAAACATGATAGAGTAGTAGATGAAAAGGTAGATAATGTAGCAAAGATGGCAGAAAGAGCAGCTGAGGCTGCAGATAGAGCGGCTTCTGCTGCTTCTAGTGCAGCTTGGCATGCTTCTCAAAAATAACCAATACGCCCCGCTGAATTTGGCGTGTAAATCAACAAAATAATAATCTCAGGGCTGTTCTCAAATTGATATGCTCCCCCTATGGGAGACAGTAAAAAATAAAACTGTCATCATAGGGGGAGTTTTTATGCCACAAAAACATAAAATTACAGCAGAGGAGAAAGTTAAACTTGTCCGAGCTTACCTATCA
>NZ_JAZTZI010000091.1:0-76746 GCF_045637405.1 Anaerovibrio sp. | reverse complement strand
AATAATAGTATATATATTTTTTGAAAAAAACAAGAGGGGAATCAGAAATACAATTCCACTTAATATCATCAGTCCTAACTTTATTCCCATATATTCATTTAATATAGTTGAGTAGAATAATAAAATTGCAAAAATAAACATAAGAGTGGAAAAATGAAATGTAATAGTTACAATTTTATCTTTCTTCGTTAAGTCAATGGAATCCATTTTAAAAGCCTCCATTCTTTTATAGCAGTAATTCCGGGTTGATTACATCACCCACCAGTATAACTTCTCCATCTTTTTTAAACTCCCCGAAACGAATATTTTCATACAAAACGATTTTAAAATCGTTGTAATCTGCTTCAGCAGTTACCTGGCAATGGGTATCAAATGCCATGGAAATATAATATTTTTTGTGGTTTATCCATACAATATCGTGTGGTTGGGGCTTTCTCATTTATATACCATCCTTTTCATAAACCGATTTGCTCTTTATACTGTAACCAATAATACCAGGCTAATCCAATTACTACTAACCATCCCATCCAAATAATTACAAACATTGCATTGTTTTCTACAAATTTTTTTAATTTTTCCATTGTTCTTTATACCTCCATTAATTATAGCTCATTCATGAGACGGTCACGTTCAAATACAGATAAAAATCTCCAATCTTTTTTATCTTCTTCAATATGCATTGTAAGTGCAGCTGCAACCACATCTCCACATAAGGCATCAATGATGCCTTTTTCATTTCGAACTGGAGTAGGGTAGTGGGCAAAGTGTGAATTATTAAAATCTGTTAATGCGAATTTAGATTTTCCGGCGTACTGGCCTTTTAAAGAATTAAGCTTCTTTTGCTGGCTAGATAAAGTCTCTTTTTCTTTATGCAGATCAGCTATTTTGGTTCCAGCAGCTGCCATTTTTTGCAGCTGCTTTTTGTTTGCCCGGATTATTCCCAGCATTATTTGATTGATTTTTGCTTTAGCATTATCAGTTGAGCACATCTTTTGAAAGGTAGCTTTGTCACGCTCTATCTCAATATTTTTTTCTTTGAAGCTTTGCTGCATTTTGGTTATTGCATTATCAATTTTCATCTGCTCGGAGTGTACAAGGGTTCTATCCCGTCTTTCTTTTAAAGCCTGTATTTTTTTCTGTAGCTTTTTTTGGTCTTGAATGTCGGTATTGATTTTTTTTAATAAACCCTTTGAATATTTGTTTTGAGCCATAACATAGGCTCTTTTTTCACTGATTTTTGCTTTGGAATATTCATCATTTTGATTTTCCGCATCAATAATTTCCTGTTGTTTTTTCTCTAATTCCTTGGAAATGAACTGGAGAAGGTCATTAAATGAAACGGTTTTACTATCATTTATGATGCTTTCACCGTTATCCAACAGTAGATTTTTGTGTTTTTCTTGCAGTTTATCCTTTAGATAAACAATTTTATTTTTACTTTCAATCAGCTTGGAATTAGCCTGATTGAATTCCGAAAAATTATTTATATGGTTCTGTTTTTGAAAATATGGACGAACAATTTTGGCCAATTCAGCAATTTTTTGGTTGATTTTAGTATTATCTGCCAGGGCTACATCATGTAAGTTAATGTAATCAATATCATTGATTATCTCCAGATTGGCCCGTTTGTTGGCAGCTAATTTTTTTATGTTTTCCCAAGTCTTTTTTATCTCAGGGTCAGCTTTTTCCATGAGTAAATCAGGAACATGGGATTTTTTATCTTTTATAAGCTCTTTATATTTGGCTAATTCTTCAGTAATTTCATTGAAATCTTTATTAAACTTGTTCTTCAGGTCGGACAAATTTCCCATGGATTGATTGATCATAATTTCCATATCAGTAATTTCAATCTGGTTCTTAAAAAACTTTACAGCATTTTGATTTTTCTTTATTTCAGCCCTATTTTTTCTAAATTTTTTTAGTGCTTTTACTTCAGGACTGTTTTCGTTCAATGCTTTTGCCAGCGGAATTGTCTGTTCAGCTGGTCGGTTTAGTTCTTCAGCCTTTTCGTAATCTCCTTTTGCCAGGGCTTCAATTCTCTGAGCAAATAATGTTCTTTCATCTACCGTTACATTATGTCCATACTTTTTCAAAATTTTGTTTTGGATGTCAGCAAAATCTTTACGTATTTTTATCAGATGTTTTACTTTCTGATAGTATTTTCCACTCCAATGTGCCGGTTTTCCGCAGCCTCCTTTTTCTGGATGTTTTGGATTATGTCTTCGTGGAAACTGCTCTGGTGGCCGTTCATGTTCCCTTTCATAATCGTCAATTTCTCTTTCACAAAACATTAAATGAACGTGGGGATGAAGTATTCCTTCGCTTAAATTTCCAATCTTTTGGTGGAAAGCAAAGGTATAATAATGATTTTTAAAATGCATTTCCAGAAATTCATTAATGATTTCCATTTGTTGCTCAAAGGTAAGTTCATTCGGTAAATTCAATTCAAGCTCTTTGTATATGTTGGCATTACGTCTTTCATTTATTTCCAATTCTTTGAAAAAAATATGAGGATCGTTCTTAGCCCATTTTGGCAAGTGATGCCCTGTATAAAGACAACCCCCCCGTTTTTTGAATGCTTTTTCCCGGTTAATATATTCCAAATGTGAGATTGCATCTTCTACATTAAGTTCATTATCTATTTTGTATATTATTCTTCTTGCAGCTTCTTTGAGGCTGCGTTTTCTATACTCTGGAATAATGAATTGAGTGGATTTTCTTGTTGTTGAATCTGATAATAGCGGTCGCAACTCTGAATGAATTTCTTTTCCTCTGTACGGTAAACTATTTTCATCAGCATTGCGCTGCATATACATGTCAGCTTGTAATTTACCAGCATCCATACTGCTGCTGGACAGTATTGACAAATCATTTCCTGGGGAGGTAATAGATGGTTCAGAGAAGATTGTTGAGCTATCTCGTTCAGTGTATTGCTGGAAAATGGAGTCGTAATCTGTGAAGTTATTTCGCTTATCTCTTTCTCCAAGGCTTCTGAGTTGTCCATATTTTTCTTGCTCCTTCTGATAAAAATTTTGTATATGCTGCTCCTTAAAAGAGAGATTTAATTCTCCTTGTGCAGCAGCTATGACGGTTTTTGCCAAAAATTTTTGATTGCCATTAAGGGATATTTCTCCTGCAAATATTTCTTTTGCAAGCTCCAGTGCAAGATATATTGTTTGAATATTTGCATCGTCTGTAACCTGGATTCCTTTCGGAGATAAATAAATATCTCCGAAGCCGCTACGGTATAATAGAGTACTTATATCAGGAAATTCTCTGTTCCATACGTCAGATTGGATGTAATTTTCATCCATCTGATGTATTTCATTTTGCTCAATTTTTTTATATTTACCTTTTCTGGCAATGTAATCCAAATGCTCCAAGGAGTTCGTATCTTTTTGATGTTTTTTTGAACTGGTTTTTACTCTTAAATGATAGCTGGCCATTTTAATATCCTCATAGGCGGTCTAATTTCATCAACTGCAACGCAGTTCAATGAGCGAATGCGATTGGCAAAAATATGTGTATGTGTAAATACGACATATGGTTTTTGCCCATTTTGGGCAAATTCACTGTGTTTCTACCGAGAAACACCTAAGTGAACATCTCTAATTAATCATAGCACATTTTAACGGGTAAAAAGCTGACACATGCTTGCCATCGATGGCAGTTTTTTACATTAAGAATACTTTGTAACCTATAATTATCTGTAGGTGATACATATGAGTGAACTTAGTAAAACGAATAGATTGATTGAAAAATTAGAAAATCAATCCAGGATTTGCAGAAGGGAAAATGCAGTTTTATCTTCTGTAATCAAAAATATGAAAAAAAAAAAGCACTTTCATGAAGTGCTAGAAGCTGGTCGAATTTTTGAAGAACTTGGAATTTTAGATCGGTATGACAAAGAAAAAGTGATCCAGTTATTAAAAGATAATATGGAACATATTTTAATTAAACATGAAGAATAAGGTGGAGGATTTTTAAAATGGCAAAGAAAAAGATTAGCAAAAATTTAGATACTCAAATTCAGGAGCTGGAAAAAAAGCGGCAGGATGCTCTAAATAAAGCTGCTGATTTTAAGGGCAAAATCGAAGGCTTACGTGCAAAACGGCTAGAAGTCTTTTGCAGTGAATTAATTCCAAAATTGGAAGATATGAATTATACCATTACTGATGAAACTATTAGTGAGGTGCTTAATTCTTTAGAAATTTCTGCGTATGCTGCGGAAAAAGGTGTAACCCTTTCCAAGGAATTAATAGATGATTATGTAGATTTTACTAAGAATAAATCTACAACGATTTCTTCTGATTCCGAAAAAACAAATCCTGTTATTGATGATAAGTTAGCAGAAAAAAATGATAAAAAAATAGCTGATGCTTCTCCAGAACCGGAGAAAAAGGGGATGACTTTTGTTGAAAAAGCAGAACCTTTTTCTTCCAAATCTGATGATGTTAAGGCAGAATTGATGAACCGTTTTGGTTCAAATAATATTCCGGGAATGCCTGAAATGTAAAATTTGGGGGTGAGGTAATGCAGCTATTTATTGCGGAAAAACCTTCTTTGGCAAGAGCAATTGCATCCAATATTGGTGAAGGTAAAACCTGTGAAGGTTATATTTCAATTCATGATGGTAAGGTTATCGTTTCATGGTGTTTTGGACATATTCTTTCTCTTTGTGCACCGGAGGATTACGATGCGAAATTCAAAAAATGGGATATAGCTGACTTACCTATTATCCCTTCAGACTGGAAATTAAAAATTACTGATTCATGTAAAAAGCAATTCTTTGTGCTAAAAAAATTGGTTAACAGTGCTGATGAAATTGTTAATGCCGGTGATCCGGATCGTGAAGGTCAGCTTCTTGTGGATGAGGTAATTTCATATATTGGATGTAAAAAACCTGTAAAAAGAATTCTTTTAAATGCTCTGGATGATACATCTGTTAAATATGCTTTGGAGCATATTAAAGATAATAGTGAATTTATTAGTTTAAGAAATTCTGCATTAGCCCGGAGCAGGGCCGATTGGTTAGTTGGTATGAATTTGACCAGAGCATATTCAAAAAAACTTGAAGGTTTATCCATGGGAGTTTTTTCATTTGGTCGGGTTCAGACTCCAACCATGTCGCTGGTTGTTCGTAGAGAACGTGAAATCAAAAATTTCAAGCCTGTTGATTATTATGTTTTAAAGGTTGTCTGGAATAATGATAAAGGTTTCATTAATACTTATTGGAAAATGAAAGAAGAGCAGGAGGGAACCGATTCAGAAGGTCGTTTAATAAAAAGAGAATATGCGGATAATTTAAAACTTTCTTTGAGTAATGCCAGCGGTGTTATTCAAAAAATTGAAACCAAAACAAAAAAAGAGCAGCCACATCTGCCTTTTTCATTATCCGCATTACAGATTGCTGCCGGGAAAAAATATAAGTATACTCCGCAAAAAGTTTTGGATGTAATGCAGAGCCTTTATGAGAAGAAATATACTTCTTATCCAAGAAGTGACTGTGATTATTTACCTGAAAATCAGTTTGCAGATGCAAATGAAATTCTAGGAAATATTAAAAAGCTCGATATAGAAGGCGTATCTGAATTTGTCTCCAAGGCTGATACTTCAATTAAAAGTAAAGCATGGAATGATAAAAAAATTACTGCCCATCATGCAATTATACCAACAAAACAAAAAGCAGATTATGCGATTCTTTCTGAAGAAGAAAAGAATCTTTATTCGATGGTTTGCCTTAATTATATTTCACAATTTTACCCAGCGCATGTATATGAAGCAACTCAGGTGGTGATTTCAGCACTTGATGAAATCTTTGTAGGTAATGGTAAACAGATTATAGATGCAGGATGGAAGGTTCTTTATTTGGCTGATCCAGATGAGGATATACCGGATAAGGAAGATAACCAGCTTCCTCCTGTGAAGGAGAATGATTCTGTAGTCCATTCTTTATCTATAGTTGATACTTCCACTACAAAGCCACCGACAAGATTTAATCCTTCTACATTACTGAAAGCGATGAAAGAAATATTCAAATTTGTTAAGGATGAAAATTTAAAGGTTCAATTAAAGGAATGTTCCGGTATTGGAACTGAGGCCACCAGGGCATCAATCATTGAAGGGTTACAGAATCGTGGATATTTAATATTAAAGAAAAATGTTTTTTATCCTACTGAGAAAGCTGAATTGTTCTTTGATAATTTACCTGAATCATTTCTTTATCCTGATAGTACTGCTCTATGGGAGAATAAACTTTCTGGGATATTAAATAATGAATATACAGTAGATCAATTTATTGATTCTCAGGTCGAGGCAATAAAATCAATTATTAATGGCATTGCCAAAAAAGAAATAGCTTCTTCTGGGAAGGAATATAAGTGTCCAAATTGTCAGTCACCGCTGCGTAGAAGAAAAGGCCCTAAAGGCTTTTTCTGGGGATGCAGCAAGTATCCAGAATGTAAATTTACTGCCCAGGATGTTAAGGGTAGCCCGGATCTGTCTCCTAAAAAGGATCTGCCGGATTATCCGTGTCCTATATGTAATGATGGTAAATTGAGATTAATTAATTACCAGGGAAGTAAATTCTGGGGATGCAGCAACAAAGAATGCAAAACCACGTTCCCTAATGTTAAAGATTTGCCATTTATTATTGAATGTCCTAAATGTAAGAAGAGTTATCTTAAAAAAATCAAGGGCAAGAACGGTCCGTTCTGGGCCTGTTATTCTAATGAATGTACGGCAACATTTTCAGATAAAAATGGAAAGCCTGATATTAAAAATTAAGGAGGTTTTATCAATGAATGATCCTAGAAAAGATGAGTTACTTGAGGTTGAAGTGCCTGTATGTGATTATTGTGATGCCATTCTTGGCGGTTTTGCACATGCTGATGAAGATGATGATGAGATTAAGGAGCTAGAGGACGATGGCGAAGAGAGCTTATAGAAAAACAGCTATTGAAAAGAGTAAAGTCGATAAAATTGTTGAACAGCTTATAACGCATATGGAAAAAGGTGAGCTGCCTTGGCACAAGCCTTGGATTCCGATGCCTCCACCTCATAATGGATTGACAAAATACAAATATAGTCCATTTAATCAATTTCTTATGCATATAAAAATGCAAGAAAATAATAGTCAGGATCCTAGATTTTTCACATTTAAAAATTTGAAATCTCAAGGCTGGTCTATCAGAAAAGAAGCTTCAGCCTGTACTCTGTATCAAGCCTGGACTAAAAAAGTTGAAAAAACAGATAAAGACAAGGCATTTGATGAAAAATTTGGTACGGATGAAGATAAAGAAAGTGACTACAAAATTGTTTATGGGCGTGGTTTTTTTCCAGTTTATCATGCAAAGGATCTCTGTGTTTACCCATTATTATTGGATGAAAGCGGAAATAAAATAATGGTGGAAGAAGAAATTGAGGATCCTTTTACTGGAATAAAATCCAAGCAGTTGATGCCAAAACGTGATTATAAGGCTGATCCATCACCAATACCGGAATGTGAAATACAGACATATAATCATGACGAAATCTATGAAAAGGCTGAACAGATATTGGCAGCTTCAGAGGCTATTATAATAGAAGAAAAAATTGATAGAGCATTTTACCGTCCATCTACGGATGAGATTCATGTTCCGGTTCGGGAGCATTTTGAACGGCTTGAAGATTATTATGGAACCTTGATGCATGAGCTGACACATTGGACTGGCAGCTCTAAGAGATTGAAACGTGATCTGAGTGGAACTTTTGGGTCAAATAATTATGCCCGTGAGGAATTGGTTGCAGAATTATCATCAGTTTTCTTGTCCATATCATCAAATGTTCCGGTTAATCTTTCTCAGAATGCAGCATATTTGCAAAGCTGGTTGAAATCCTTGAAGGAAGATCCTAAATTCCTGTTTGAAGTGGTAAAATATGCTGAAGAAGCTCATGATTTTCTTCAGGGAAAAATTATGGAAATGGAATACATTCCAATTACCCAGCAATTGCAGGAAGCTTGTTGGATGGTTAGAGATTTCTCTGGGTATAAGGATTATGAAAAACCTAAAGGGTTTGATAATTTTCCAGACAGGATAATAGGAACCTTCCGTCAGGCAATGAAGAAGCATGAGTTTAATGACAAGACCATTGATAAGATATGTAAGACCCTGGAGGAAATCAAGGAATCTGCTTTAACAAAAGAGCCAAAAGAAGTTGACAGAAGTCAGCTTGCGGAAATGCGAGAAAAATTTTATCTCGCTATGTCCAGACAAAAATTTAGCAATGTAAACCCTGAATTCTTGGAGGCTGATAAAAAACAGATTCTTAAAATGGCTCAAGAAAAGAGTATGGGTAGATAAGAGGTCGGTATCAATGAGTAAATTGGATTTTATATGCAGTCCTCCCCAAAGTTGTTTTTCATGTCCTTTCACTGATTGTATTAATTCTAATGCAAAGATAACTTATGATGAGGCTGAATACTCCAAATGCAGACAAACAAAGGCTTCAAAGAGCATAGGTAGAGAATATCATATTGCGCTGCATTCCTGTTCTAAACAGAAACTTTTATTATAGGGTTACAATAAGGTTAGCTATTGGGCCTTGTAACCCTAGTAATATCAAGGTTTAAAAAAGTTTGATACAAAGAGGTCATGCATTATGAAAACTTATGGGGAATACATGAAAGAAATATTGATTGAACAAGGCATGATTGCATCAAACTATTTTAGTCTTGATGATATTTATATTTATTAAAATAATATTTTGGAGATGTAATTATGAAACCAATACAAATATTGGAGTTATTTGGTGGAATTGGAAGCCCTCGCATTGCTCTTAGAAATCTAGGGATTCCAATTAAAGCAATTGATTATGTAGAAATAGACCAGAATGCGGTTAAATCTTATAATTCAATTTTTAAAAATGACTTGGATTATAAAAAGCAGACTGTATGTGGTTGGAACCTGAAGCCTGATATTTTAATTCACGGCTCACCATGTCAGGATTTTTCCGTTGCTGGTAAGCAAAAAGGGGCTGACATCAATTCAGGGACAAGATCCAGTTTGATGTGGGAAACTATTAATATTATTCGTAATATGGGTGTGTGGAAGCCAAAAATAGTTATTTGGGAAAATGTTAAAAATGTGCGTAGCAAGCACATGAAACATAACCATGAAAAATATCTCACTGAGATGGAAAATATGGGTTATACAAATGCGTATGAATTACTGGATGCTAGGGATTTTGGAATACCTCAGGCAAGGCAGCGGTATTTTACAGTATCCTGTTTTGGAAAAAAATTTGATTTTTCGGCCATGCAGAAAAAACCAATGAATAGCGTATGGGATTATCTCCAGCCAGATGAAGAGGTTGAAGACAAATACACTATAGTAAGCCCAAGTATGCTTCGTTGTATAGATCCGGAGAATTATGATAATGCTCCGCTAAATAAACTTTCTATAATAAAAAATATGGTATTCACGATTACAACATATCAGGATCGTTGCCCTAACGCTGGCATCATCAAACGCCAAAATGGCCAGTATAGACTTCTAACTGAAAAGGAATGTTGGCGTTTGCAAGGATATACTGATTCTGATTTCGCAGCAGCTCTTGCTGCTAATCCAGGACGAAAAGGATATAAAAATAACGTGCTTTATAAACAAGCTGGAAACAGTATTCCGGTTCCAATATTTGAAGCAATGTTTGAAGTATTATTGGCAGATATACAATCTGCATAGGAGGAATCTTGAAAATGAAAAATAACATTGAGTTAGTAAAAAGAATTATGGGGACATTCGATGAACATAACTATCATTTAGGGAAAGAGTTAATTAATGCCATGATAAAAGATGGCTACGAAATGTCATCGGATTGGACTTTATTTGAAATTCCTATAAGGGAAGTATACGTTTTCACTAATGACAAGGAAAATAAGGCTTTCGATATGTTATATGATGAAGAGAATATGCAGTGGAAGCCTGGATATGTAACAATTGAAAATAATCGTTTTGTTAATAAATATGCTCCTACAATTAAAGAGGCTATAAAGTTAAATGAGATACTAGGTAGCAAGAAGTAAGGGCGTGTACTCTTAATTGACGAGTATCCAAGACTTAGAAACATATAGCCATAATATATTTATCAAAGAAAAAAATAACAAACATAAAAAGTAGAGGAGGACGATTAAGATGAATATGGAGAACTCTTTTGAGTTTGAAACTTTGGATGTAATAAAAGATATGATTGGCAAAGGGACAGCTGCAAAATATATGTGTTTGTTAGCTTCTAAGGAAAATGAGCTTTCTGCAAGAGAAAGTGGTTATGTATTACATTACTATATGTATAAGACATACTTACTTAAAGATCCGGTACTAATGTTGTTAGAAATGCTCAATACTGGTTTTAGTAATGATTATATACGCAGGGCCTGTAGTGGAATAAATTGTTGGAGTTGTAATTTTAAAAATCCAATAGTTATAAATAAACTTCTTTTACGTGATAAATTTTTGGATGATCTTAGGATATTTAATAATGAAATTCTTTAAAATAAGGAAAGAAAGCAGTACTCGGTAATTTTATTAAATGGATACATGGTGTAAAAAAATAACTCCAAAATATTAGAAAATTTTGGAACATATATAATAAGGAAAGAAATAAATATAAAATTATTGCATAATAATTATGCTTGACATATATAATGGTTTTAAGTATACTATCAATTGTTGGCGGGTTAACCGACACGGTATGTTTTGAAACCTGTTATAAGAAAGACCTTACTATGGTTGTACATTATACATGGTTCGGACTGCCCCTGCCATTTTTGTTTTTAATATGATTTGGAGCAGTACTCAAGAGGCTGAAGAGGACGGTTTGCTAAATCGTTAGGGTCGCAAGGCTGCGGAGGTTCGAATCCTCTCTGCTCCGCCATTGTATATTTGAACTTTTGGAGTAATCTGAAGGTTCTTTTTTTATGTATTTTTATGCATAAAATATAGAATTATATAGTTTTTTATTACTGCTTAAGGTATAATATAGATGTTTTTTCTTTATTATTTTTTAGGAGGATGAAAAATGAGTGAAACTCTCGAGAAGCTGTTTCATTTGAAGGAAAATGGTACCACTGTCCGCACTGAAATGGTTGCTGGTCTTACCACCTTTATGACAATGGCTTACATCTTGGCAGTTAACCCTGGTATTCTTTCCACCACTGGTATGGATGCTGGTGCTGTGTTTGTTGCTACAGCTATTGGTTCTGCCATCGGTACTATCTTTATGGCTGTTTTTGCCAACTATCCTTTTGCACTGGCACCTGGTATGGGCCTGAATGCCTTTTTTGCATTTACTGTATGTGGTGCTATGGGTTATTCCTGGCAGGTGGCTTTGGCTGCTGTATTTATTGAAGGATTTATTTTCCTTATATTGTCCCTTACCAAGGTGAGAGAGGCAATTTTCAACTGTGTGCCAACCTCACTGAAAATGGGTGTTACTGCCGGTATTGGACTTTTCATTGCTTTTATCGGTATGCAGAGTGCTAAGCTGGTGGTTGATAGCCCTACCCTGGTTTCAATTTTTCCATTTAAATCTTCTCTGGCTGATGGCACTTTCTATACCACTGGTATTGGTGCTGTACTTGCCTTAATTGGTATTTTGGTGATTGCTGTTCTCATTCATAAGAAGGTTCCTGGTGATATTCTTTGGGGTATTCTCTTTACATGGATTCTTGGTATGATTTGTGAGGTTACAGGCCTTTATATTCCTAATCCGGAGTTGGGTATGTTTTCTACTATTCCTGATTTTTCCAAGGGAATCAGTATTCCGGATCTTTCACCTACTCTTATGCAGGTTGATTTCTCCGGTATCTGGAGCTTTAACTTCCTCACTGTTATTCTGGCCTTTATGTTTGTAGATCTTTTTGATACTCTTGGAACTCTCATTGGTGTTGCTTCCAAGGCCGACATGCTGGACAAGGATGGTCGCCTTCCTAATATAAAGGGCGCCCTTCTGGCAGATTCCATGGCTACCTCTATTGGTGCTATGCTTGGTACTTCCACTGTATCTACCTATGTAGAGAGCTCTGCTGGTGTAAGTGCTGGTGGTCGTACTGGTCTTACTGCATGGACTGTAGCAGGCCTCTTTGTTCTGAGCTTGTTCCTGGCACCATTGTTCCTTACAATCCCTGCATTTGCTACTGCACCTGCTCTGATAGTAGTAGGTTTCCTTATGGTAAGCTCCCTTACCAAAATCGATTTTACTGATCTTACTGAGGCATTCCCTGCTTATATTGCCACTGTAACCATGGTATTTATGTACTCCATTTCTGAGGGTATTGCTATGGGCTTCATTTCCTATGTGGTAATCAATGTGTTGTCCGGTGATTTCAAAAAGAAATCCATTAGCCCAGTAATGTATATTTTGGCTGTTATCTTCATATTAAAATACATTTACGTTTAATGACAGCATTTTGCCGTTAATGGCTTCAATTTTTAATTATGAAATGGCATGGGAATTTTAGCGATTTCCATGCTATTTTTTTGTTGACTAAGTATGGGCTTTATGGTAGTATATTTAAACGTAAGCGCAATAGGTATGCGCTTTCCCAAACCGCACAGTGAGGTTCTTGTAAACAGCTAGGCTGTACCGTAATTGGCGAGTAAATTATAGGGAGGTGTAAATGAATGTACGCAATTATCAAGACTGGTGGCAAGCAGTATAAAGTTGCTGAAGGCGATGTTATTACTGTTGAGAAGATTGAGGCTGCTGAGGGCGAGGCTGTTACCTTTGATCAGGTTCTGACTGTTGTAAAGGATAACGAGGTTGTTGTTGGCAAGCCAGTTGTTGAAGGTGCGAAGGTTACTGCTAAAGTAGAAGCTCAGGGCAAGGACAAGAAGATCCTGGTATTCAAGTACAAGGCTAAGTCCAACTACCGCAAGCGTCAGGGCCATCGTCAGCCATTCACTAAGGTTGTTATCGAGAAGATCGAGGCTTAATCGTAAGCAATGACTTTTAGTTCTGTTAGTCGTTGTATGGCATTTATTGTTGTTGGTATTTCCTATGAGACGTGACAGACAGAAGGTGGACGGTGGCATCGAAATTACCGTTTACCGCAATAAAGAGGACAGAATTTTCGGTTACACCGTTGCTGGCCATCATGGTCAGCGTGGGAGTAGCATTGTGTGTGCAGGCGTTTCCGTGTTGGCACAGACTACGTTAAAGGGCTTGGGTGAGCACTTCATGCGGCTTCATAATCTTTCCAGGAGCAATCCGGAGAGCTTATCTGCTTATCTTAAGTATAAGGTTGCGCCAGGTGACTTACAGGTAAGGCTTACTACTGACCTCGATGATATAACTGATGCACTATTAGAGACAATGCTTATTGGACTTTATGACATCTATGATGAACGAATCCGAGAGAATGATCTCGACGGGGTGCACATTTTTGAGATTCAACAGGATCAGGAGGTGTAATGTTAATGTTCACTTTTGATTTACAGCTTTTCGCACATAAGAAAGGTGTGTCCAGCACCCGTAACGGCCGTGACTCTGAGGCAAAGCGTCTTGGTGTTAAGGAGCAGGCTGGCACCGTTGTAACTGCAGGCAGCATTTTGGTTCGTCAGCGTGGAACTCATTTCCACCCAGGTACCAATGTTGGTATTGGTAAGGATGATACCCTGTTCGCTAAGATTGATGGCCGTGTAGCTTTCGAGCGCAAGGGTCGTTATAACCGTCAGGTTAGCGTTTATGCAGTTGACGAAGCTGCTATGTAATTAGTAGAAAATACCTGCGTCTTCACATAGGCGCAGGTATATTTTATTATTTGCTTATTTGATTGATTAAATTGAGTAATGTATAAAAAGCTGGCATTGGTATACAATACCAGCTTTTTATACATCACTTTGGGTCACTTTTATTAAGGAGAGGCTTATGCAGTTTATAGATAGAACTACCATAAAGGTTACTGCCGGCAACGGTGGTAACGGCAAGTCAGCTTTCCGGCGTGAGAAATTTGTTGCCAAGGGCGGTCCATCCGGCGGTGATGGTGGCCGTGGTGCTGATATTGTCTTTGTTGTTGATAATAATATGAATACCTTGCTGGATTTCCGCTATCACAGAAAATTCCAGGGTAAGAACGGTGAAAATGGCGATATTAAGAATCAGTATGGTCATAATGCGCCTCCTTGTATCGTGAAGGTTCCTCAGGGTACTCTGGTAAAGGATGCTGATACTGGAGAAATCTTGGCGGATCTTACAGAGATTGGCCAGGAGGCTGTTATTGCCAAGGGTGGCCGTGGTGGACGCGGTAATGCCAAATTTGCCAATAGTGCAAATCGTGCCCCAACCTTTGCTGAGCTGGGCGAGCCTGGTGAAAGCCGTAATCTGATTTTGGAGCTGAAGCTGCTGGCTGATGTGGGGCTGGTAGGTTATCCAAGTGTGGGTAAATCCAGTCTGGTGGCTGCTGTGTCCGCAGCCCGTCCAGAGATTGCCGAATATCATTTTACCACCATTACCCCTGTATTGGGTGTTGTAAGTGTTGGTGATATTGATGATGAGCGAACCTTTGTAATGGCAGATATTCCTGGTCTTATTGACGGTGCATCCGAGGGTGTTGGCCTTGGTCACGATTTCCTTCGCCATGTAGAACGTACCAAGGTTATTGTTCATATCGTGGATGCTTCCGGTGTGGAAGGCCGTGATCCTGTTGAGGATTACTATAAGATTAATAAAGAGCTGAAGATTTATAGCGAAAAAATTGCCCGTCGTCCACAGATTTTGGCGGCCAACAAGATGGATTTGCCGGGAGCTCAGGAAAACTTTGAGCGTCTTAAGGAATTGGCGGAGAAAGAGGGTATTGAAATATTCCCTATTTCTGCAGCTACCCGTCAGGGTACCAAGGAGCTTATCCAGCGTGTGGCCCAGGTTCTTGACGAGTATGTTGAGGAGCCGGATGTGGAAGAGGGCGTTAAAGTATATGATGCCAAGGAAGAGGATCCTGATAAGGTGACCATTACCCGTAATGATGCAGGTGATTTCATTGTAAGCTCCAAGTCACTTAACAAGCTGGTGGCCATGACCAATTTCGGTAATGATGAGGCCATCAGACGCTTCCAGTATATTTGGCGAATAAAGGGTATTGACAAGAAGCTCATTGAGCGTGGTATTAAGGAAGGCAATACTGTAAGAATCGGCGAAATGGAATTTGAGTATCGGGATTAAGGAGATAACTATATATGATAAAGAATACATTAACCGGCAAGCAGAAGAGATTTCTGCGTTCCATGGGCATGACCATGGATCCGGTGGTTATGATTGGCAAGGAAGGAGTAAGCCCTACAGTGGTCCAGTCCGCCGCAGAGGCTATCAAGAAGCGTGAGCTGGTGAAAGTACGTGTCCTTCAGAATTGCATGGATGATCCTGAATCTGCTATCACCATGCTGGCAGAGCGTACCAATTCTGATCTGGTTCAGATTATTGGTCATAACGGTCTTTTGTTTAAGCGTAATTTCGATTCCCCTAAAATTGAGCTGCCAAAATAATTTGGCTGGCAAAATAAAGTGAGGTTTAGGTATGGAGACTCGTGAGCATATAAAAAGCGCCAGCCGCATTGTGGTGAAGGTGGGTACAAGCACTCTCCTTTATGATAACGGCAAGCTTAACCTTTACAGAATAGAGCAGCTGGTCCGTGAGCTGGCAGATCTTTCCAGCCAGGGTAAGGATGTTATTCTTGTTTCCTCCGGTGCCATTGGTGCGGGTGTAGTTCGTATGGGCCTGAGCGAACGCCCCTCCGGGGTGAAGGAGAAGCAGGCGTTGGCTGCGGTTGGTCAGGGAATGCTCATGCACATATACGATAAGCTATTTGCTGAATATGGCCAGGTGGCGGGGCAGGTGCTTTTGACCCGCGATAATTATGTGCAGCACAAGCAGTACAATAACTCACGCAATACACTTCTCACTATGCTTAAAATGGGCGTGGTACCTATCATTAACGAAAATGATGCAGTAGCTGTGGATGAAGTAAAGATTGGAGATAACGATAACCTTTCTGCTATGGTAGCATCACTGGTGGATGCAGATTTGCTTATTATCTTATCTGATATTGACGGGGTATATACGGGAAATCCTTCCAAGGACCCATCGGCTACGCTTATTAGTGAGATAAAGGAAATTACTCCTCATATTGAGCAGATTGCCGGGGGAGCAGGCTCTTCCATGGGAACTGGCGGTATGTCCACCAAGATTGAGGCGGCCAAAATTGCCACGGCTTCAGGAGTTACCATGTGTATTGCTTCTGGCAGTGAAAAGGGTATAGTTCGTCGTATTATTGATGGCGAAAATGTGGGAACAGTATTTCCGCCAAAGGAAGCTCACTTAAAGGCACGAAAGGGCTGGCTGGCCTTTGGAAAGCGTATCAGCGGCGATCTGGTAGTGGATGCAGGCTGTGTAAGGGCCTTAAAATCAGGGTCCAGCTTGCTGGCAGCAGGTATTAAACAATCTGAGGGAGAATATACCATTGGTGATACAGTGCGGGTATTGACCGAGGACTATCAAGAGATTGCCCGTGGAGTCATTAATTTTGACAGAAATGATCTGGAGAAGATTAAGGGCCTAAAAACTGAGGAGTTTAAAGCTCTTATTCCGGACAATGACCATGATGAGGTTATTCATAGGGATAATATGGTCCTTATGATTTAAGGTTTACCACCAGTTAGCAGGGAGGTAATGGCAGTGGATTTGCAGAAAATTATGGTTTCCAAGGCAGAGGCGGCAGTAAAGGCTGCTGATGCCATGACTTTGGTTTCGACAGATACAAAAAATAAGGCATTATTGGCCATGGCTGATATGCTGGAGAAACATGACGATTTTATTATTGAAGCCAATAAAAAGGATATGATTTTGGCAGAGGAAAAGGGCGTAAAGAAATCATATCTGGACAGATTGCTTCTTACCAATGAACGTATTGTGGGAATGGCAGATGGCCTGCGTCAGGCCGCTGCACTGCCTGATCCTGTGGGAGAAGGGGATTATTCCACGATTCGTCCTAACGGTCTGGAAATTCGCCGTGTACGTGTTCCCCTGGGAGTCGTGGGCATGATTTATGAGGCCAGACCAAATGTTACATCTGATGCAGCAGGTCTTTGTATCAAATCCGGTAATGCTGTTATTCTTCGTGGCGGCTCTGAGGCCATTAATTCCAATATTGCCATTATTGAGCTCTTGCAGAAGGCTGCCTATGGTGCCGGCATTCCGGAGGGGGCAATTCAGTTTGTGGATGTTGTGGAGCGTGAAGCTGTAAATATCATGCTGAAGCTCAACAAATATTTGGATGTTATTATACCAAGAGGCGGCGCGGGGTTGATTAAGACTGTGGTGGAAAATAGTACCGTGCCTGTTATTGAAACTGGTACCGGAGTATGTCATACTTATGTAGATGAGAGCGCTGATTTGGATATGGCCCTCAAGATTGCAGTGAATGCCAAGACCTCCCGACCTTCTGTATGTAATGCTATGGAAACCCTTTTGGTGCATAAGGATGTTGCAGAAAGGTTTTTGCCTATTCTGTCAAAGGCAATGAAGGAGAAAAATACAGAACTTCGGGGATGCAGGAGAGCTCTGGTTATTGTGCCAGATATGGTACCGGCCACGGAGGAAGACTGGAGCACTGAGTATGGTGACCTGATTCTCTCAGTGAAGGTGGTGGCAGATGTTAATGAGGCTATTGAGCACATCAATAAGTACAATACAGGCCATTCTGAAACCATCGTAACTGAGAATTTGACGAATTCACGTCTTTTCCAGCGTCGTGTAAATGCTTCCTCAGTTTATGTCAATGCCTCCACCAGATTTACCGATGGCTGTGAGTTTGGTTTTGGTGCTGAGATCGGTATCAGCACCCAGAAGCTTCATGCCCGTGGTCCTATGGGCTTGGTGGCGCTGACCAGTACCAAGTATCTTATTAATGGAGATGGGCAAATCCGTTGATTCGATTAATTAGAGGATATTTAAAAACAATAGGTCAGTATTACGATACAAAAAAGGGCAGACATGATATACTTGATTATGCCCGGGGAATTGCTATAATAGTTTTTGTTTGTGTCGTAGCGGTTTTTCTGTTAAGTTTATTGTAGGAGCGTATTATGGGTAAAAAGAAGCGTTTGGGCATCATGGGAGGTACCTTTGATCCTATTCATGTGGGGCATCTCATGACTGCTGAAGCAGTTCGTGATGAGTATAATCTGGATAAGGTTATCTTTATACCGGCTGCTGTGCCGCCGCATAAGCAGCAGCAGAGTGTTACCATGGCCAAGCACAGATATGTAATGACGGTGCTGGCGACCTGCTCCAATCCTAATTTTGAGGTATCCGACATAGAGATGAACCGTCCTGGACCATCTTATACCATAGATACCATATCCCAGCTTATAACCCAGTATGGTAAGGGGACAGAGTTTTATTTCATTACCGGAGCTGATGCTATTCAGGAGATACATACATGGGACCGCATAGATGAGCTGTTGGAAATGTGCCATTTTATTGGGGCATCCCGTCAAGGCTGTGTTCCTGACGTAAATCAGATTAAGGAATCCTTTGGAGAGCTGGGACAGCGCAAGATTCATCGTCTGGAGACACCAGAGCTTGAAATATCCTCGACGGATATCAGAAACCGCATAAAAAAAGGGTATTCGATTAAATATATTGTGCCATCATGTGTAGAACAGTATATTTATAAAGAGGGCCTATATAAAGATTAAAGACCAGCAATGGGGATATCGTATTACGGTGTCCTCTTTGTGGTATGAATGGGTATAGAATTGACATGACTTATGATGATATGAAGGAAAAGCTGAAATCACGGTTAAAGGAGAGTCGGTTTATTCACTCTGTTGGGGTGGCTGATTCGGCAGTGTTTTTGGCCAAGCGGTTCGGCGTTGATGTGGAAAAGGCCAAAATAGCCGGCCTGTTGCATGATTGTGCCCGTCAATACCCCAATGAACAGCTAATCAGTGAGGCTGATAAACGGGGTATAGCCTATGGCGTGGTGGAGCAGTCCATGCCGTTGCTGTTACATGGTTATATCGGGGCAAAGCTTATTAAGGAAGAATATGATGTAGATGATCCGGATATTGCTCAGGCTGTCTATCGCCATACAGTAGGTGGAGCAGCAATGACAGAGCTGGATAAGATTATATATTTTGCTGATATGATTGAACCAGCCCGGGACTATCCGGCAGTGGAGCATCTGAGGGAGCTTTCCAGAACTGCTAGCTTGGATGAAATGGTTTTGGCAGGCTTATCCCAATCCATAGAATTTGTATTGAACAAAAATCACCTGATTCATCCTGATACTGTTGTTGCCAGAAATGAGATTCTTTTAAAACTCAAGAAATGAGCATAAAATATGAGCAAAAAGCCATATAGTGAGACTAGAGAAAGAATTAAACATAAACAAGCACAGAAGCGCCGTAAGCGTAATGTTAAAATAGCAAGAATTTTCATGGCTACCCTTATTGTTATGGTGGTGCTGACCGGTGTGGGCTGGTTATCCATGCAGATATATCATTGGGGAAGCCAGAGGATGGCTGTTTACATGGAAATATACGATGGCTACAAGCAAAGAAAGGATTTGCGGGCAGCCAGCTTTGATCCCCGCTTTGATGGATATACCAATATTCTGGTTTTGGGACTCGACCCTGGCAAGGAGGATAGCGGTCAGTCGGCGGACTCCGTTATTATTATGAGCTTTAAGCATAATACGGGGGAAGTAAGATTTATCACTATTCCCAGATACACCATGGTGAATATCCAAGGGCGCAATGCTCCTGAACCACTGAACAATGCCTATTATTATGGGGGAATTCCTCTTATGGAGCAGACGGTTTCCAAAAATCTGGGGATAACCCTTCACCATTATGTTGCCATCGATACTGAGGCTTTGGCTGAAATTGTGGATGTAATGGGCGGCATTGATATTTACGTTGATAATGACCTTAATTATGATGACCCTGAGGGTGATTTGTACATCCACATTCCAAAGGGGATACAGCACATGGAAGGGGATATGGCGCAAAAGTATCTGCGATTTGCCAGTGATGATCTGGGGGCCTATGGACGTAGCTTGCGGCAGCAAAAATTTTTGAAGGCATTCTGTAGCAAGCTCATGGAGCCGGATAGCCTTTCAAAGATTCCGGAGCTGGTGGAAATATGTGATAAGCGCATAAAATCCAGTATAGAGGCCTTCGACTCAGGCCATTTTGCCAGCCTGTTGACAAATATGCAGGGGACAAGGCCTGTTGTAACTATTTTGCCGGGGGAATTACAGCATGATGGAAGCTGGATTTATAATCCGGTGAAAACCACTGAATTAATAGATGAATTATTTCCTCAGGAAGGTTCCGGGGAAGAAGATTAACCAATACAAGGAGGAATTGATTTGTACAAAACTTCATTAGAATTAGCCAATGCTATCGCAAAGGCCGCCGATGACAAGAAAGCCCGTGATGTGGTACTGATGAACATGACCGAGCTTAGCCCGGCCACAGATTATTTTGTAGTTTGTTCTGCTAATAGTACCACCCAGGTAAAGGCTATTTCTGATAATATTGAAGAACAGCTCCACGAGGCAGGTCACGACATGCTGCACCGTGAAGGCTATAGGGAGGCTGAGTGGGTGCTTTTGGATTATGGTGACTGTGTGGCCCACATTTTCCTTCAGGAAAGCCGTGAGTATTATTCTCTGGAAAGCCTTTGGGGCGATGCAGAGCTGACAGTATATGAGGACTAATATGGAAAGGGAAAAACCACGTAAGAAGTACGGGCCCAGTACTGTTGTGACCCTTAAGGCAGTCCGTGAGTCAGAAATGGGCGTGTTCCTGGATGCGGAAACCGGCAATACCAATGATGATATTTTACTTCATAAGACTCAGCAAACATCAGAGGTAAAGGTGGGGGATGAAGTAAGGGTATTTTTGTATCTTGACCCGAAGCGCCGTCTTACTGCCAGTATGCGGGTTCCTAAGATGCGGGAGGGCCAGATTGCCAGATTGAAGGTAATCAATGTGTCCAAGGATGGTGCCTTCCTTGATGTGGGGGCTGAGCGTGGTATATTTATGCCTTTTGCCGGCATGCGCGGCAACCTTCAGGTTGGTGAAGTGGTCTGGGCAAAGCTGTATACTGATAAATCAGGGCGTTTGGCTGTGACCATGAAGGTAGAAGACGAGATACGCCGGGCCTCTGTAAAGGCAGATAAAAGTGTGCATAAGGGGCAGGAAATATCCGGTTCTATATATAATATTACAGACAGTGGCATATTTATGCTGACCAAGGAGCGTTATATTGCTTTTATTCCTCACCAGGAGGCTCCTTATCGTCCGCGGGTTGGTGAGGAAATTACGGCCAGAGTAATCTATATCCGTCAGGATGGAAGATTAAATGCTTCTCTCAGGGAGGCAAAGGAAAAGGCAATGAGTTCAGATTCTGATAAGCTGTTGATGTTTCTCCAGAATCATGATGGAAAAATGCCATATTCCGATGAGAGCTCGCCGGAGCTTATTAAGGGAAAATTCAATATTAGCAAGGCTGCATTTAAGAGGGCATTGGGCCGGCTGATGAAGGACGGGCTGGTAGAAGAAAGGGACGGCTGGACTTTTTTGAAATAAAAAAGTTTTTCTGTATCTTTAGCAGGAATTAGTTTATGAATAACGAATATTACAGTATATAGTAATTTTGTGTATTGTAGTAACTAATTATTTAGGTTTGTATAGTGAATGTTTTCCACGTGTTTTGTGGGAAAATAGATATTATGGGGGCGATTGAATGGCAACTGAAGAAAAGAAGGGTATTCTTTTAGAGACCGGTACTAATGAGTTTGAGATTGTTGAGTTTAATATTGGTGAGGTTAACTATGGTATTAACGTAGCAAAGGTCCGCGAGGTTATTACCCGCACTCCTGTTACAGAGATGCCACAGGCCCATCCTTATGTAGATGGTCTGTTTACCTTGCGTGGTAAGGCTATTCCATTGGTTAATCTGCCAAGATGTCTTAATGTCCAGACTCCTGATGAGCCAAAGAATATAATTGTTACTGAAATTAACAATTATAATATCGGCTTCCTGGTAGACAGTGTATCCCGTATTCACCGTATTTCCTGGAAGAACATGGAGCCATCTCCTGAGGTTGGCGATCAGTCCCGTGTAGTTGGTATCATTAAGATGGAAGGCAAGATTATTCTCTTATTGGACTTCGAGACAATTATTGCTGAGATTAATCCTGAAATTAATCAGAAGCTCACCACCTTTGAGGATGCTACTGTGGATGTTAAGGCAAAGAGAAACAATGTACATGTTGTATGTGCAGAGGATTCCCCATTGCTTCGTGAGCTGTTGGTATCCACTCTCCATGAGTCCGGCTACAGATATGTTCGTGACTTTAATAATGGTGCCGATGCCTGGAAGTATTTGTCTGATGGTATTGACAAAAATGCTCCTATTGAGGATCAGGTTCGTGTTATTATTTCCGATATTGAGATGCCACAGATGGATGGTCATCGCCTCCTGAAGCTGGTTCGTGAAGATCAGAGGTATTCCAATATTCCATTTATCCTGTTCTCCTCCCTTATTAGTGAGGAAATGCGCCGCAAGGGTGAACAGCTTGGTGCAAATGGACAGATTAGTAAGCCGGAGATTAATCAGTTGATTGGTCTTATTGATGAGCTTGTGTTCAACTATAAGAAACCAGAAGAATAACATTAACGCAAAGACTCCCGCCTTTGGCGGGAGTTATTTTTATTTTACGTTGACAAATTAAACGGAAGATTTTAAACTAATAGTGTCGTTAAACTAATGAAATCGTAGGGGAGCGCCTTCGATTTTTTGACAGACAGATGTATAGCGAGGGAGCCCGTGTTTCGGGTTGAGAGGAAGCTAGTGAGCTTCGACCGCCTGCCTCGGCAGATTTTGTGCTGTATGACTGTCTATTTATGTTTATAAATAAGCACTTCACTGACTGCAGCTGAAATCCCGGGGAATTTAGCTAAAGGAGTGAAGTTTTTTTATGTCAAATCACCAGAAAATTTTAAGGATGGTCTTTATGGCCATGATGATCGGTTTGGGAGTTGTTATTTCTCCTATATTGCGGGTTGAAGGTATGTGTCCTATGGCTCACCTCATTAATATTGTGTGTGCCGTCATGCTTGGGCCGGTGGAGGCCTTTACCTGTGCCTTTATTATAGGTATTATTAGAATGGTTGTAATGGGAATACCTCCTTTGGCCTTGACAGGTGCCATCTTTGGAGCCACCTTGTCCGGCCTGTTATATAGAATGACTAAGGGAAAACTGATAGGTGCTGTCCTGGGTGAGGTTATTGGAACCGGAATTATAGGTGCCATTGTGTCCTATCCTGTAATGGCATTTTTAGTAGGTCGCACGGGGCTGACATGGATGTTCTACGTGCCATCATTTATTATGGGCACCCTTATAGGAGGTACCATTGCTTTTATTTTCCTTACTGCTTTGAAGAAGAACAATACCCTGACTGAAATTCAAAAGAAGCTGGGAGCGAGAACCTATGATAAATTACAAGATTTTCCAAGAGATACTGGAAGTGAGCCACTTTATCAGGAAAACCAGTCCTCTGATTCATTGTATCACCAATCCAATATCCATTAATGATTGCGCGAATATGATATTGGCCCTTGGAGGTCGGCCAATGATGGCTGAGCACCCGGAGGAGGTCGATGAAATCACCTCTATGGCCAATGCCCTCTGCTTAAATTTAGGCTCAATAACAAGGGACAGATTGCTGGCCATGGGGATATCAGCAGCTTCTGCCAGAGATCATGGCATTCCGATGATAATTGATTTAGTTGGTGCTGCCTGCAGTACATTACGGAAAAACTTTTTACAGGATTTTATCACTAAATATAAGCCAGCTATATTAAAGGGCAATATTACTGAGATTCTTTCTACCTGTGGTATAGATTGCCATAGCTCCGGAGTAGAGGCCAATAGGGAGCAGCTTATAGATGAAACTAATATAGACGAATATGCTAAATTTTTAGGTCAGTGGGCCAAAGAACATTCCGCGGTACTTCTGGTCAGTGGCCCCATAGATTTTATTACCGATGGGGAGAATTCCTATATGGTGTACAATGGTGTTCCAATGCTGGGAAATATTACTGGAACAGGATGCATGCTAAATGCCATGGCAGCGGCCTTACTTCCAAGTGGTAACCCTTTGATGTCCGCCCTGTTGGCGGCAATGCTTTTGGGGATTGCCGGGGAAAAGGCAGAACAGGTCAGTGATGGACCTGGCACCTTCCATATGAAGCTATTTGATGAAGTGTATAACTTGAAAGATGCTGATATAATCACTAGGGGAAAAATCAGAAAACTTTAAAAAGTAGTTGAAATGGTACTCCAAAATAGTGTATTATATTCGGGCATAAGCTATTTTATTCACAGTAATTCTGTGGATAACAGGTGAGGCGTTTTCTTCGGCTTCTTATCAGGTCGGCAAGAAAATGCTTGACTTCCTATGGAAACTTGAGTAAAATAGTTCAAGTGAGGCTTTGTAGAGCCGCTTCCATTAGCCCCGGAGGCCGACTGCACTTCACAACCCAAATTTAGAAAATAAAATTAAAATTAATGGGAGGGATATATCGCATGAAGACAACGTTTATGGCAAATGCTCAGAACGTAGAGCGTAAATGGTATGTTGTAGACGCTGAAGGTCAGACTGTAGGTAGATTAGCTGCTGAAGTTGCAAAAGTTCTTCGCGGTAAACATAAACCAACCTTCACTCCACATGTTGATTGTGGTGATTTCGTTATCGTTATCAATGCAGAGAAGGTTGTATTCACTGGTAAGAAGTTAACTGATAAGATTTATTTCCGTCATTCCGGTTACACTGGTGGAACTACTTTCACCCCTGCTGGACAGATGATGGAGAAGTTCCCAACCCGCGTTGTTGAGAAGGCTATCCGTGGCATGCTTCCACACAACCGTCTTGGTGAGCAGATGTATAGAAAGCTGAATGTATACGCTGGTTCCGAGCATCCTCATGCTGCACAGCAGCCAGAAGAGCTCAAGCTGAACATTCGCTAATACTTGGAAGGAGGAACATTTAAAATGGCATTAGCTAGCTACTACGGCACAGGCCGCAGAAAGTCTTCCATTGCAAGAGTTCGTCTTGTTCCAGGTGAAGGCAAGGTGACCATCAATGGTCGCGCAATGGATGAGTATTTTGGTCTCAAGACTCTTGAGCTGATCGTAAGACAGCCTTTGGAGCTGACTGAGACTGTTGATAAGTATGATGTAATCGCTGATGTAAAGGGCGGCGGTGCTTCCGGTCAGGCAGGCGCTATCCGTCACGGCATCACCCGTGCACTCATGGTTCTCGATGGCGATCTTCGTCCAGCACTGAAGAAGGCTGGTTTCGTAACCCGCGATCCTAGAGAGAAGGAGCGTCGTAAGTACGGTCTCAAGAAGGCCCGTAAGGCGTCCCAGTTCTCCAAGAGATAATTATATATTATCGAAACAAAGCCCTGTGGTTATACTACAGGGCTTTTTGAATGTAATTATTATTTTTTAACCAAAAAATAATAATTAGTATAGGACAATTAGCTTAGAATAATAACATTAAATTGTTTGACAAATAATGATTAAAAATGATATACTACCGATGTTTCACTAAAAAGTATATGGAGAATCAGGTGTCGGAAGACTTAATAGAAAATCCGGTTTAAGCCGGAGCGGTCCCGCCACTGTAACAGGGAGTAATACCATTGGGGTGAGAGCAGCTGCTCGTATCCCGGTCACTGAAGAAGGCAAAGCTTCTTTGGGAAGGCATGGTGTTATGATGATCTGGAGCCAGGAGAACTGCCTGATTAACATTCGCCTTTTGGACCTGCGAGCGACAGGGAGGCTGGATATTTCAGGGGGTACCTGTCTGGTATTTTTGCGGCCTGAAATCTCTTTGCCTGTCTGTGTGTAGCAGACAGGCTTTTTTGATGCTTTGACAAGGAGAGGATTTTTTTTGAAAAGGATTGTAGGACGATTATTGCAGATGCTGGGCACGTTGATAGGTGTTAGCTTTCTCACCTTCTGTTTGACCTGGTTGGCACCGGGAGATCCTGTATCCATGCTGCTGGAAACGGCAGATACTGTGGTATCTGCTGAACTGGTGGAACAGACCCGCCATGATTTAGGCTTGGATCAACCATTCTTAGTACAGTATGTTAACTGGGCCGGAGGTGTGCTCCACGGAGATATGGGCATGTCTTATTCGGCAAAAAAGCCAGTGGTGGATAAGCTGCTGGAGGGCTTTGCCGGGACCCTGCTGTTGGCAATAGTAACGATTATATTTGTGCTTATTATTTCCCTGCCCCTTGGTATATGGTCGGCAGTACAGCGTAATAAGCTGCCTGATTATATTGTCAGAGGTATTTCGTTTATAGGAGTATCGATGCCTAGCTTTTGGATAGGCTTGCTCCTTCTTTATTTCTTTGGATTAAAGCTACGCTTGTTCCCAATTGCCCAGTCTGAAGTAACGGCAGCTGGGATCGTCTTGCCAGCACTGACTTTGGCTATTTATATGTCTTCAAAATACATGCGTCAGGTGCGTACCGTAATCTTAGAGGAATTAAATCATGATTATGTGGTAGGGGCCAGAGCCCGAGGCCTTTCAGAAACCACAATTTTGTGGAAGCATGTGCTGCCAAATGCGATTTTACCCCTTATTACCTTATTGGGCATGTCTATTGGCTGGCTTTTAGGTGGTGTGGCTGTTATTGAGATGGTCTTCTCCTGGCCGGGCATTGGCAATATGGCAGTGCGGGCTATTTCCATGCGTGACTATCCTTTAATTGAAGGCTTTGTACTGTGGATTGCCATTGTTTATATGGTAATTAATTTACTTGTAGATATGTCATATTCATGGCTTGATCCCCGGTTGAAGAAGGAGGCAAGATAATGGCCACAATTAAGACCCTTTCCCATGGACATGGGGCAGACAATGTAAATGTTGACCTTAATATAGATGTTGACAGCAGCTTATTAGCGCGCATCAAGGCTAACAGGCAGTTTTCAATATATTCTGCCTTGGTGGTACTCGTAATCTTGGTTGCGATTTTTGCACCATGGTTGGCTCCCCAGGACCCATTGGTGGGGGAGATGAAAAACGCCCTGCAGACTCCTTCGGCTGAGCATCTGCTGGGTACGGACAAGATGGGACGTGATACCCTTTCAAGAATCATTTGCGGTACCCAAACCTCGTTGTTTATGACTATCTGTCTTGTTGTTTTGGTAGCTGTGGTAGGAACCCTCGTGGGAACCATGGCTGGTTATTTCGGCGGGAAGGTCGAAATGGTGCTCATGCGGTTTACCGATATGATGCTGTCCTTCCCTGGTATCGTGCTGGCTATTGCCATTGCCGGTATTATGGGCGGAAGTGTTATCAATACAATATTGGCCCTGTGTGTAGTAAGCTGGGCTAAATATGCCCGTTTGGTGCGTAGCTTGGTATTGAAAATCCGTAATCAGGATTTTATTACGGCCGCCCAACTGTGTGGCACCAGTACCAAGATGATTATTTGGCAGCATATTTTACCTAACACATTGCCAATGGTGGTTATTACTGCTGCCATGGATATTGGTACCATGATGATGGAGATTGCCGGACTTTCCTTCCTGGGCTTTGGGGCGCAGCCACCAACCCCTGAGTGGGGCCTGATGCTCAATGAGGGACGCCAGTATATTCAGACAGCCCCATGGCTTATGGTGTATCCTGGTATGGCAATATTTATTGTGGTAGCCATCTTTAACCTTTGGGGAGATAGTCTGCGGGATATTTTAGATCCCCGTCAGACTTGATTTATATTATTTTCTGAAAATGGAAAGGATGAAAAAAATGAATTTTTTCAGGACAAAGAAAATCTGGAAAGCCATTAGTGTGGGATTGTGTACTGCTATGGCTGCGGTAGTAATTGCCGGTTGTGGCGGCTCTGCCGGTAGTGATGCTGTCAATAAGGGTGTTTTGAAGGTAGGCGTTACCAACTTCGCTGATACCCTGGAGCCAACTGAGAACTTTTTTGGTTGGGTTGTTATGCGTTATGGCTTAGGTGAGTGCCTTACCAAGTTTGATGAAAAAATGAATGTTCAGCCTTGGTTGGCTGAGGAATGGAAGGTTAGTGACGATAAGCTGACCTGGACCTTTAAGATTCGTGACGGTGTAAAATTCTCCAATGGTGATCCGTTGACTGCTGAAGCTGTTAAGGACTCTATTGAGCGTGCATTTGCCAAGAACAGCCGTGCAGCTACCTTCTTTAAATATACTTCCATTAAGGCCGAGGGTCAGAACCTTATTATCACCACTGATAAGCCATCCCCTAATATGGCCGGCTTCCTGGCTGATCCTTTGTTTATCATTGTTGATACAAAAGCTGAGGCCAGCCGTGACTTCTCCAAGGAGGGTCCAATCTGCACTGGTCCATACATGGTTGAATCCTTTGTCAAGGAAAAGTCCGTTATGAAGAAGAACCCTAATTATTGGGGCGGCGAGGTTCCATTTGACACTGTAGAGATTCCTTCCATTGACGATCCTAACACCCGTGCTATGGCACTCCAGTCCGGTGATGTTGATATGGCGGTTAATATTGCTGCCGGTGACATGGATTCCTTCCGTGGCAACAGCAGCTTTACCATTGATGAGATTTCCTCCCTGCGTACTGTAGTGGCCCGTTTGAACCAGAAGGGTATTCTTAAGGACCCTAAGGTACGTGCTGCCTTAATCAGTGGCTGCGACCGTGAAACCTATAATAAGGTATTGTTAAAGGGCACCTTCATCCCAGGCAAGGCTCCTGTACCACCATCCATGGATTATGGCTTTGATCAGTTGAAGGACCCTAACGCCTACAACCCTGAGCGTGCAGCTAAGCTCCTGAAGGAGGCTGGTTGGACTGATACCAATGGTGATGGTATCCTGGATAAGGATGGTAAGCCATTGAAGCTCGACTTTGTGGTTTATAACAGCCGTGCTGAGTTACCTCTTTATGCTGAGGCAGTTCAGGCTGATTTGAAGAAGCTTGGCTTTGATATTAACATCAAGAGTGTAGATTATAACCTGGTTGACCAGATGGGTATCAAGGGTGAGTATGACCTTCTGATTTCCAACATCACTACTGCTAATACCGGTGACCCTGAGATTTATCTCACCTGGTACTGGAAGTCCAACTTAAACGGCGAGAACCCTCAGAATGGTTCCGGCTACAGCAATCCTGTTCTCGATGCCAAGTTCAATGAGCTGGCTGTAGAGTTTGACAAGCAGAAGCGCCGTCAGCTCATTATTGAAATTCAGCAGATTATCATGGATGATGGTGCAGGCCTGTTCCTGGGTTACCCTCAGACCAATATTATCTTTAACAATGCGTTGGCTGGTGTAAAGATGTTCCCTTCCGATTATTATTGGGTTACCAGCCTGATTAAGCCAGCATCCAAGTAAGGAGCAATCCATGTTACTAGAAATTAATGATCTGGATATCACCTATGGAGATGGTTCTCCAACAGTTGAAAATGTACAGCTTTCTTTAAATGAAGGTGAGATACTGACTATTGTTGGTGAATCCGGTAGCGGTAAAACTACAGTTATTCGCTCTGTCCTTGGGTTGTTATCCGGGGATGGTCATGTAAGTAAAGGTAAAATTAATTTTAAGGGGAAAGACCTTTATGGTCTTTCCCATGCTGAATGGCGTGAACTGCGGGGCAAGGATATTTCCATGATTTTTCAGGATTCTGGTAATATGCTGAACCCGGTTCAGACCATTGGTCATCAGTTTAGAGAGTACATTCAGCTTCATAGCGATATGAGCGATTCAGAGGCAGATGACAAGGCGTTGGAGATGCTTAACAGAATGCACCTTCCAAATGCTGGGAATATACTGTCATCCTATGCCTTTGAGCTTTCGGGTGGTATGCGTCAGCGAGTAGGTATTGCCATGGCAATAGCCTTTCATCCACAGCTTTTGCTGGCTGATGAGCCTACCTCGGCTCTTGACGTCACCACTCAGGCCCAGATTGTAAAGGAACTGATGCAGGTGGTAAAGGAGTCAGGTACTGCCATGATTATGGTGACACATAATCTTGGCGTGGCATCCTATATGTCGGACAAGCTTATGGTTATGGCTGGCGGCAGGGTGCTGGAATACGGTAATGCCAAGGATATCCTGACTAATCCACAGTCAAATTATACGAAGTTATTGCTGGCCGCTGTACCGGAGATTGGAGGCAAGCGTTATGTCTGAAATTAATACTGCTGATGATTGCCTTATGAGTATTGAGCATATTACCAAGGAGTTCAAGCTGTCCGATGGTAATGTGCTTAGGGCCTGCAATGATATTTGCGTTGATATTCCCAATGGGAAAACCACAGCCATCGTCGGTGAATCCGGTTGCGGAAAATCCACCTTGGTGAAGACCATTATGGGAATTCATGAACCAACCTCTGGCCGTGTAATGTTCCATGGCCAGGATATTACCAAGCTGAGCGGTAAGGAAAAACGCCAAAATTATCGTCATATTCAAATGGTTTTTCAGGATCCGGCTACGGCCTTTAATCCAAAAATGAAGGTCAAGGATATTATCTGCGAACCATTAAGAAGCTTTGGCATTATCAGCAAGGGTGAGGTAGAACAACGGGCCAGGGAGCTCCTTAAGCAGGTTGACCTGCCGGAGGAATTTGCGAACCGTTATCCCCACAGCATGAGTGGTGGACAGCGCCAGCGCGTGGGCATTGCCCGGGCCTTGGCTTTGGAACCAGAGGTAATTGTCTGTGACGAGGCCACCAGTGCCCTGGATGTATCCGTTCAGGACAGCATTATTAAGCTACTTGTGAAATTGCAGCAGGAAAAGGGTATTACCTATATTTTTATCTGCCATGATTTGGCTTTGGTTAGCCTGTTTAGCCATAAGGTAGTAGTTATGCAAAAGGGAACAGTGATGGAGCAGTTGGATGGAGACAAATTGGCTGAGTCCACTCATCCATATACCCGGGATTTGCTGAATGCTGTTTTCTCTGTTCACTGATGCCAATAAGTTATTATAGGATTTTCAGCGAGTTTTATATGCTTCAAAGATATTTTTCATCCTCAATGGATCGTAAATACCTTAAGATATCACTGCCAGCGGCTATGGAGGGGGTATTTATGATACTCCTCAGCAATGTGGACCTGATTATGGTTGGCGTGCTGGGAGCATCAGCCATTGCCGCTGTCAGTATATTTACCCAGCCACGAATGATGCTGCTTACGGTGGCTAGATCACTGGCTGCGGCAGTTACTTTACTGACGGCAGAATATTTTGGTGCCGGCCGTAAAATGCGTGCCGGTAAGGTACTGCGCCAGTCCCTTTTTTTAGGGGCTATAGTGATGCTGATATTTCATATTGCCTTTTTTGCTTATCTGCCGGAGCTGCTCATTTGGATGGGTGCGGAGGAATATTATCTTCAGCTGGCTCTTGATTATGCCTGGATTGCTTTGACGGCGGTGTATATGACATCGCTGACGGCTATTTTGCAGGCCATTCAGTTGGGCTTTGGGGAAACGGCAGTTGTATTGAAGACAAACCTTCAGGGCAATGTTATAAATGTCATCGTCAACGCATTACTGATTTTTGGCTTGGGACCATTCCCGGAAATGGGAGTAAGGGGAGCAGCCATCGGTACGTTGGTTGGTACCCTGTATACCTTTGGTTTTGCGTCATGGCAATTAAAGCAGGCGGGTATAATGCTGCCTGGTGGCTTTATTCCTACCAGATTATATTTTCGTGAATTTATACCCATTTTTGGCAGTATTTTCTCTGAGCAGGGCTTTGAACGTATAGGTATGGTAATCTATACCCGTATGGTGGCTGAGCTGGGAATGATTCCTTATGCTATCCATGCCATTTGCATGAACTTCTGTGATTTTTATTACTGCTTTGCAGGAGGACTGGGGAAGGGCAGCACGGTTATTGCCGGTCATGCCAAGGGGCGCAAGGATATGGTTGAATGGAAAACCTTATTGGCAGTAAGCATAAAATGGAGTGCCATATTTTCAATGGTGTCCTTTGTGCTGACGGCCTGTTTCCGGGAAGAAATATTCTCCCTTTATACATCTGATGCCTCCTTGCTTCCATTGGGGAGTCTTGTAATGTTTATAGTGGCATTGGTGAGCTTTCCGGAAGCTCAGCAGATGGTGTGTGCCGGTATCCTGCGTGGGAGTGGCAAATCAGCTCATGTGGCCATATACTCATTTGTAAGTATTACGGTATTGCGCCCAATAATCACAGCTTTTTTCCTGTATTACCTGGAGATGGGACTGGTAGGCGCCTGGATAGCCTTGGCTTTGGATCAGTCTACCAGGGCAATATGTGCCAGCTTCCTCTTATGGAGGTTGCAGAAAACGGAAAAATGGTGTTTGGAAACAGTTGAGGGAACATAAATAAAATCCAGATGAAATTTGGACTGCTTCGGCAGTCCTTTTTATTTTGTAAAGTCATTTTTTACTTTTGATAATAATGATTGTGACATTTTTTCAAAAAAAGATTTAAATATTCTGAATTTTATGTCATAATTAATGCGAGCCTGTAAAAAAAAATGTCAGGTGGAGAAGTAATAGGGGGAAAGAGAGGGAGAGTATATGGTTACTTTTTTGTGTGCACTGGTTGCATTGATTTTGGGTTATGCCGTTTATGGCAAGATAGTGGACAATATATTTGGTCCTACTGATAATCCAACTCCCGCAACAGTTCACAATGATGGTGTGGATTATATTCCTTTGCCTACCTGGAAGGTTTTCATGATTCAGCTGTTAAATATTGCTGGTCTCGGCCCAATATTTGGCGCCTTGGGTGGTGCTCTTTGGGGCCCTTCCGTTTACTTTTGGATAGTACTAGGTACTATCTTTGCAGGTGGTGTTCACGATTATCTGTCAGGAATGATCTCTTTGCGTGAGGATGGTAAGAGCATTTCCGAGGTAGTAGGACATCACATGGGAGGCACAATGCTGTTTATCATGCGCGTGTTCTCCGTTGTTCTTTTGGTATTGGTTGGTACTGTATTTATGACAGGCCCGGCAGGTCTTTTGGCAAAGCTGACAGGAGTGGCGGTAACTGTTGTATTACCATGTGTATTGCTGTACTATTTCCTGGCTACTTTGTTGCCAATTGACACTCTGATTGCACGTTTCTATCCATTGTTTGGTGCCTGCCTTATTATCATGGCACTGGGCATTATGGCTGGTATGCTCATGGGGGTTGGTGGTCATACCATGCCTGAGATGCAGCTGGCAAACCTGCATCCACAGGGTGATGCGATGCCTATTTGGCCATTGATGTTCATTACAGTGGCTTGCGGAGCTATTTCCGGTTTCCATTCTACCCAGTCACCAATTATGTCCCGTTGCCTTACTACTGAGCGCCTTGGTCGTCCTGTATTTTATGGAGCCATGGTAGCTGAAGGTATTATTGCCTTGGTTTGGGCAGCAGCTGGTGTGACCTTCTATGACAGCACTGGTGGCTTGGCTGCAGCCATGAAGGCTGGCGGTGCTGGTACCGTGGTATATGATATTTGCGTTGGGTTTATGGGCGGCGATGGCAGTATGACCGGCTACATAGGTGCAACTCTGGCTATGCTGGGTGTAATTGCCTGTCCTATTACTTCTGGTGATACTGCGTTCCGTAGTGCCCGTCTTACCTTGGCTGACTGGTTTGGTGTTTCCCAGTCCAAGGCAGTAAAGCGTTTGCTTTTCGCAGTGCCACTTTTGGCAGTGGGTGGTATTCTGTCCCAGATGAATTTTGATATTATCTGGAGATACTTCTCCTGGACCAACCAGACTTTGGCAATGATTGTTCTGTGGACTGGTGCGACCTATTTGTTCAGGATGAAAAAGGGCAGTAAGGCCTGGTTGATGGCAGCTATACCGGCTACCTTTATGTCGGCTGTAACCTCTACTTATATACTTCAGGCCAAGGAAGGCTTACAGCTTGGGACTGAAATAAGCTATCCTGCTGGTATTGTTTTTGCTGTTGTATGCGTTATTTTGTTTACTACAAAGGTTCTTCGTGCCAAGGAGTAAAAACTGAATAATACATGATAATACCGATAAAGGGGTCAGCGATTGCTGACTCCTTTTTGCTTGTCTTTCATGGAAAAAAAAGATCAAATGATGTATAATATTACAGGTTGTTTTTGCGGTGACGTGAAGACTACCTTTAGTTTTTTATCATACAATGGAGGTTTTACAGAATGACTAAAATTAATATATTCTCCGGCTTTTTAGGCGCCGGCAAGACAACATTGATTCAGAAGCTCATCAATGAGGGCTTTAATGATAAAATTTGCCTTATTGAAAATGAGTTCGGTGAGATTGCTATTGACGGTGGCTTCATGAAGGAAGCGGGAGTTCAGGTTAAGGAAATAAACTCTGGCTGCATCTGCTGCTCTTTGGTAGGTGACTTTGAGGAGTCACTAAAACAGGTTATGGAAACCTATAATCCTGACCGTATTATTATTGAGCCATCTGGTGTAGGTAAGTTATCTGATGTAAAGGTAGCTGTTTCCAAGGTTTGCAATGATGATGTGGTAATTGATGGCAGCATTGCCGTAGTTCATGCCAAGAAATGCAAGATGTATGCCAGAAATTATGGTGAATTTTTCATTGATCAGATTGCTCACGCTGACTGCATTGTTCTTAGCCGCAGCCAGGATGTCAATGAGAAGAAGCTCCAGGAGACCATTGATATTATTCGCGAGCATAATCCAAAGGCTCCTATTGTAACCACTCCTTGGGATAAAATTTCCGGGGAGCAGATTTTGGATGCCCTGCATCACAGTGAATTATTGAATGTGGATGAGGTGGCTGAGGAGCATCATCATCATGAACACGAGTGCGATGATCCTGAATGTGGGTGTCATGATCACGAGCATCATCATGACCATGAGCATCATCACCATGATGAGCATGAACATCATGATCACGATCACGAGCATCATCACCATGACCATGAATGTGATGACCCTGATTGTGGCTGCCACGATCATGACCATGAGCACCATCATCATGATCACGATCATCACCATCATCACCATGCAGATGATGTATTTGGCAGCTGGGGTCAGGAAACCACCAAGAAATTCACCATCGATGAGCTTAAGGATATTTTGGCAGAGCTGGTTAATGCTGACGAGTATGGTGTTATCCTCAGGGCAAAGGGCATTGTTATGTCCGCCAACGATGGGGAGTGGCTCCATTTCAACTATGTACCGGGAGAGAGCAGTGTGGTAACCGGTGCGGCTGATTATACCGGACGTTTTTGCGTTATTGGCAGCAAGCTGCATGAAGGCAGCCTGAAGGAGCTTTTCCTGGGTGAGTAAAATATCTTAATTGGGAGATACATAATGAGTAAAGAAAAACCAAATGTTCCTGTGTATTACTTTATGGGTCTGCTGGAAAGTGGCAAGACCAGTGTAATCAAGGACTTTTTACAGAATAATCAGTTCGCCAAAGCAGAGTGCAACCTTATTATCTTAGGTGAGGAAGGCGAGGAAGAAATTGACGAGGAGCTTCTGCAGGAGAGCCACTCCAAGATTATTGTGGTAGAGGATGTGGAGGAGCTTTCCACTGAGTTTTATCAGGAGCTTCAAGAAAAATACAATCCTTCCAGCGTTTTAATTGAGGCCAATGGTATGTGGAGTGCGGGAGATTATATGAATATTCCCCTTCCGGTGGAATGGTTTGATTTCCAGAATATCGGCATGGTTAACGCAGAGACCTTCGAGGTTTACCAAAAGAATATGAAGGATCGCTTTGTGGATTTGTTCCGTTATTGCGAGCTGATTATATTTAACCGTTGTGACCACGAAACCCGTCAGCAGGATATTCGTCGTAATGTCCGGGTAGTAAATCGCCGTGCTCAGGTTATTTTTGAATCTGATCTGGAGGACTTTGTGGAGGAGGAGCCGGAGCTGCCATTTTCCATTGACAAGGATGAAATTGAGCTGGAGCTTGATGACTATGGCACTTGGTTTGTAGACATGCAGGACCACCCTGACCACTATGACAAAAAGCGTATTATCTTTGATGGTTATCTCTGTTCTGCCCAAAAGGATGGGGTCATTCACTATGGTGTAGGCCGTGTGGGTATGGCCTGCTGTGCTGATGACATGATGTTTTTGGGAATATCCGGTACTGGTGCCCCATTCAAGCAGCTTAACCATAGAAAGAATGAACGTAAGTGGGGCAAGGTAACCGGCGTTATACATGTAAAGTATGACAGCAATGGTGAGATTGACAATCTTAAGATGAAGGTAGAGGCCTTTATTGAGGAAAAGAAGCCTGAAGACACCATTGTGTACTTTAACTAAAATGTAGAGGTTCTACTTATGAAGCCTGATATTTTGGAAAAAATACAGCAGGAAGCTGCTGATTGGAAGTATCTTGATGAGCTGCCTAAGGAAATGTATGGCCTGGTTTATACCAAACGCTATGAAGAGGTAGGAGATACCTTCGAGCTCTTTTCCTATGTTAATGAGGATAAGCATCTGGCCCTTGTGGCGTATTATCATCAGGAAACAAAGGAATATAAGCTGAAAATTCGTCGTGGACTTACAGAATTTTGTCTGATGCAGTTTATAACTGCTTCTTTCAGTGAATTTGAGCAGCATCTGAAAAAATATCTGGAAGCCGCTGTCCATGATCTGGCAGTATACAATCCTGATTCCATAAGCTATGTAACTAAGGCTCTTAATATTACTGAATGGGACTATAAGGATATTTTGCCGGAGGAGCTGGAGGGCTATAAGCTGTTTATTAACCCTACCCAGATGGTCCGGGTACTAAATGGTTCCTATATAGTATTTGATTATTCGGATTTTGACATTGAGAGTAACTTCATTATTTACTATAATGAATTTCGCAGTGAATTTTTTGGTGAGGCCCGTATCAGAAATATTCCTGAAATGAATTACACCTTTGACTCCAAAAATTTGGAGGAGCTGGAGGAAAAGCTGAGGGCTCACATGGTGGATCGCTTGCGGGAAATCCGTCAACGGGCAACACAGTAAATTTATAACGAGCTTTAAGATGTCCCCTTCCTCTTTAGGTGGGGGAAAACAAAATACAATAGCTGGCGAGCATATCTCCCAGCTCGTTGAAACGCTAATTGGAAGATTTTTCTTCTAAAGAAGAAAAATTTGAATAATGGCGTTATAATTTTAATAACATTAATCTTTGATAAAGCGATTTCCTGGAAGTGCTGTTTCTTTGGGAATCGCTTTTTATATATTTTAATTCGTAGAAAAGAAGGACATAATTGGTGCTTTGTCGAAATTTATTGGAGGCAGGTATACCTTTATGGCAGTTATATGAGGTGATACTTCATGATAAATATGTTAAATAAAAAATTCATAAGGCTGTTTGTTGCTTTGACGAGCTTTTTTATCCTTCTTTTTTGCGTCTTTCCGTTGACGGCCTATTCTGCCGGGAATCTTCATACAAAGGTAGTGAAGGTTGGCTGGTTTGACAGCTATGGCTTCCAGGAAACGGATACTGAGGGTGTAAGAAGTGGCTACTGCTATGAATACCTTTTCAGGGTAGCCAATTATACCAATTGGGATTACGAATTTGTCGACGGCGAATGGTCAGAGCTTATTGAAAAGCTGCAAAGTGGCGAAATAGACCTGCTGGCTGGTGTATCTGTTACTGAAGAACGAAAAAAATATATGCTGTATCCTGACTATCTTATGGGTAATGATAATTATTGGGTTTTTCAGCATGATGATAATCAGACCATGAATGCCTATGATTTTTCTACTATGAATGGGAAGAAAATAGGCGGCATCAAAAACAACCGTATGACTTATTTTTTGGAGTTATGGGCTGCAAAAAATAAAGTCGATCTAGATATTGTTTATTATGATGGGTTTAACGAAAGGGATAAAGATTTTGCAGCCGGCCTCATTGATGGTGTGGTAGCAACAGATAATAATATCAAAGTGGATGCCGGTTATGCACCTGTGGTCAAGGTGGGACAGGAACCGTTTTATTTGGCTGTCAGCAATAAGAGACCGGATTTGCTGTATGAGTTGAATTATGCTTTGACCGATATTGACAGGGCGGATCCATTCTTTATAAAAAAATTGCAGCTTAACAATTATGGCGCCACCTTGATTAACAGTACTCTTTCCGATGATGAAAGCAAATGGCTCAATAATCATAAGGTATGGCGGGTCGGTTATTTTAAGGACTATATGCCATTTTGCGGGCAGAACAGCGATGGTTCGCCAACTGGCATAATCACTGATGTCTTTAATATGATACTGAAAAATCTTAATATTGAAGATAAGGTAACTATAGAGTATGTGGCGTATGATTCCGTAAACGATTTGATACAGGGCTTTGACCGTAACGAGATTGATGTGTCCTTCCCTTCATTTGGAGATGTGCGTTATAGCGAGGATAAACAATACAGCTATACCTCGGAAATATTAAGTGTTCCTATGAATGTGGCATATAGGGGGGAATATTCTGATAAAACCTTTACCACTATTGGACTGTATCATAATCCGATTAAAAAGGTTATGAAGCCATATAAGGATAGAGAGATTAAGCAATATGACAGTGTGGAGGAGTGTTTTGACGCCATACTGTCCGGGGATGCAACCTGTACGATTATGTCCTCGTTGTTCTTGCAGGACCGGCTGAATGATTACAAGTATCACAATATAAAGACTATGCCTTTAGGCATCAGCCTATCCTACTGTATCTGTGTGCCAAGAAATAATCCGGAGCTTTTTTCCATACTTAACAGAGGAATTGCCCTAATTGATAAATCTGTGGTTTCTGATTATGTTTTTAAATATATTCAGTCCAATGCCAAGTATACATTTGAGGATTTTATCAGAGAAAATAGTGTTATATTCATATTTAGTGGCGGCCTGGTGTTTATTTTGGTTCTGGTTGGATTGTACGCATACCTTACCGGACTGAAGCGGGCTAAAAAAGAAGTTGATATACAGCTTAAGCGAAATGAGGAGCTTGTAAAGACTGAGAAAAAACAGCATCGTGATTTGGAAAGGGCTTTGGAAAGGGCTGAAAGAGCCAGCAAGGCAAAATCGGAATTCCTTTCCCGAATGTCCCACGATATAAGGACGCCTTTAAATGGTATCATTGGTCTTATGGAAATTGCTGATCGTCACCCTAATGACGTGGAGCTGTTGAATGCCAACAGAGTTAAGGCCAAGGTGGCGGCCAATCATTTGCTTAGCCTTATCAACGATGTCCTTGATATGAGCAAGCTGGAAAGTGACAATGTTGAATTGGCTGAAGACCCATTTAATATTGAAGAATTAATGGCAGAGGTAATTGCTATTTGCAGTATCAGAGCACAGGAGAATGGAATCACTATCAAGTATAATGATAATGGCGGCATGAAATATCCTGATGTAATTGGAAGTCCATTACATTTCAAGCAGATACTGATGAATTTAATAAACAATGCCATCAAGTACAATAAGCCTAATGGCAGCATTGATATTTCTGCTCAGCTTGGATTTGAGGATGAGGATACGGTAACCTATGATATTTTTGTAGAGGATACCGGTATTGGCATAAGCGAGGAGTTTTTGCGCCATATCTTTGAGCCATTTACCCAGGAAAAGGACGATGCCCGCAGCCGTTATCAGGGCACTGGTATGGGTATGGCCATTGTTAAGGCTTTGGTGGAGAAGATGCAGGGCAAGATTGTAGTGGATAGTCTGGTGGGACATGGTACTACTTTCGGAGTTACCTTGCCGTTTAAGATTAATCATAATATTGTAGAACAGCATGAGGAGGCAGAGCAATCCGGCAAATCCGTTGAGGGCATGCGGGTTCTGGTGGTGGAGGACAATGAGCTGAATATGGAAATTGTCACCATGATATTGGAGGATGCAGGAGTCATATTGACGAAGGCAGGAAATGGCCGGGAGGCCTATGATATTTTCATGGAGAAGCCATCCGGTACCTTTGATGCTATTTTGATGGATATAATGATGCCGGAGTGGAACGGCTATGAGGCTACTGTGCAGATAAGGAAGGCTGATAAGTCAGATGCCCAGAGCATACCAATTATTGCCATGACGGCCAATACCTTTGCAGAGGATATTCAAAAATCCAAGGAGGCCGGCATGAATGCCCATATAGGCAAGCCGTTAAATGTAGAGGTGTTGCTGTCTACCCTGGAGAAGTTTAGAAACAATTAATTGTAATATATTTTGTCTTAGTGCTATAATGGTGGCAGTTGTGAGTTTTTGAGGAGTGATATCTCATTTTTGCTGTTATTGTAAACACTGTTGCCATTATCATTGGCGTCCTTATCGGATTGGTTCTGAGAAAGGGAATTCCACAGCGAATTTCTGATGCCATTATGGAAGCTCTTGGTCTTTGTACTGTGGTTATAGGTATTCAGGGAACCATTGTGGAAAAGAATATATTATTGCTGATTGTGGCGGTTGTAATAGGTGTATTTATAGGAAAATTATGTGACCTTGATGGCCGTATAAACAGGGCAGCTGCCCGTATAACTTCTCACTTTGCCGGTGCCGGTGAGGCGGCGAGGATGGCGAATGCCTTTGTTACCTCCTGCCTAATTATGAATGTTGGGGCCATGGTTATTGTGGGCTCCCTGAATGCCGGCCTGCGGGCTGATTTTGCCATGCTGTACACCAAGTCGTTGTTGGATTTTGTATCGGGGATTATGTTTACTGCTACCATGGGAATCGGTGTTATGGGCTCAGCAGTTTTTACTTTTTTCTTTCAGGGAGGTATTGTGCTGTTGGCAGAGTATATAGCCCCCTTTCTGTCCGATGAGCTTATTGCTGAAATATCATCCACAGGTTGTCTGCTGATTTTGGCCATCGGCCTTAATATGCTTAATTTGACAAAAATAAAGGTGCTGGATTATTTACCGGCCCTGTTGGTGGCACCTGTACTTTATTGGATTATATATTAAAATAGAAAGCAGGGCCTTTGATGACTCTGCTTTTTGCTGTTTTTAAAGTTGCGTGTAAATTCCCATCGTGATAAAATGATATAGCTATTTTGGTGCTGCTGTGAAATACAGCAGCTTCTTTTTTGAGGTGACAAAACATGGTAGTTATTGAAAAGGCTATTCTTCATATTTTAGATGTAAATGAATCCAATGAGGTTTTTTCTGACGCTTTATTGGAAATGAATGAAGCTGTTGCGGAATTCATTATTAAGCATGTGGAAAAGACCATTTCCAGTCAGGATGCCAAGAGGGGCAGCTTCTATGGTAACAGCGAATTTAAGGTTATGCTTGATGGGTATATTGGCGGGGAAATGGAGTTCGTGGAATTTTCCCGTCAGGCGGCGGGAGCTCTTTACAAGGTGCTGACCACAGCAGAGGCAGTGTCCTCCACGGATTTGCTTATCTGTGACGCCCGCATTGATGAAGCCAGATACTTGGTGATTTTTAAATGTAACAACCATCAGGGCTATGTTCATCAGATTAATGTGGATGAAAATGGCAAGGTGTCCACTGAATTGGTCAATAATTACGCAATTCTTCCCGGTCTTACTCAGAAAATTGATGAATTTGTATTTATTAACTGTGAGACCATGGAGATCCTTTCCAAGTCGCGGAAATATAATGTGAATGGCAACAGCATTTATCTTATCCCGGAGCTGTTTCTGGAATGTGCCCAGGCCCCGTCTCCTGCCGAGACCATAAAGGAAATTAACAAGGCGGTGAAGAAGGTCACTGAAGCCTATTGTCAGGATGAGGTGGCGGCGGTTACTGCTGTAAAGAACTTTATTGCTGAAAATATGGAAAAGGATGCTGTGCTGGACCCTGTGGCCGTTGGCCGTGAGGTTTTTCAGGATAATCCTTCCATGGCGGCGGACTACAATCATGCTATTGAAACAGCAGGTTTTTCAGAGCCTGTGGAGGTAAATCAGGAGGCCACCCTGAAAAAGATGAAAAAGCATAAGCTCAGCACCGATACCGGGATTGAGATTACTATTCCTACGGATTATTTTGAAAATACGGATTTTGTGGAATTTTTCAAGGAGGAGGACGGTTCCATGTCCATTACTTTGAAAAATATTCAAAACATTATTAATAGATAATTTTAAGGTGATTTATGGTTGTAAATGAGCTTGTTAATAGTGTATTAGGCAAGAATCGCCTCAAGGATACAGAGGAACAGACGGAAAAGGCCATTTTGGCAGGTGTAGCCTTTAGTTCCCGCAGAGATGACTGGCAGGTGGAGGACTCCCTGGCAGAGCTTCGTGGCCTGGTGGAAACTGCCGGGGCAGAAATAGTGGGTGAGGTTATCCAAAACAAGGATAAGCCGGATAATGCTTATTTTCTGGGGAAGGGCAAGGTGGAGGAAATCGCCATGCTGGCCCAGAATGTGGAGGCAGACCTGTTGGTAATTGATGACGAAATTTCCCCTTCCCAGCAGCGTAATCTGGAGCTGAGTACCGGCCTTCGGGTGGTGGACAGGACAGCTCTGATATTGGATATTTTTGCCCAACGGGCCCGTTCCAGTGCCGGCAAATTACAGGTTGAGCTGGCTCAGCTGAAGTACAATCTGCCCAGACGGGGGGGCCAGGGACTGGTTATGTCCAGACTGGGGGGCGGTATAGGTACTCGTGGTCCCGGTGAAACCAAGCTGGAAATGGATCGTCGTCGGATTCACGGCCGAATCCACGATTTGGAGGAACAGCTTAAGAAGCTGAAAAATCAGCGTAAGCTGCACCGTAATCAGCGCAAACAGTCAAGACTTGCTTCTGCGGCATTGGTGGGATATACCAATGCGGGCAAGTCTACCATTCTCAATGCTTTGTCGGATTCTGATGTTTTGGCTGAGGACAAGCTGTTTGCAACCCTTGACCCCACAACCCGTCTGGTGGATCTGGATGAAAAGCTCCAGATTCTTCTTACGGATACTGTAGGCTTTATTCAGAAATTACCTCATACCTTGGTAAGTGCCTTTCAGGCTACCTTGGAGGAAACTACGGAGGCAGATTTGCTGGTCCATGTGGTGGATGCCAGCGACCCTAATTACGAGCTGCAAATAAAGGCCGTTATTAAGGTGCTGGACGAAATCGGGGCAAAGGAAAAGCCCGCTATTTTCGTGTTTAATAAGGCTGACAGGCTAATGGAAAAGGGCGGTACGGATTTTGATGCCCAGCGTATGCTGCAGGGGCGTGAAGGTGTGGTTATTTCTGCCAAGAATTCTGAGGATTTGCAAAGGCTGAGGGAAAAGCTGGCCTCCTTCTTTAATCAGGGGAAGGTGATCATGAAATTGTGCATTCCATATACTGAGGGAAATGTAATCACCCGTCTCCATGAAGATGGCAATGTTCTTAAAACAGATTATGATGAAAATGGTACGGTTTTGGAGGTTGAGCTTCCTGTAACCGATGCTGAAGCATATAAGCAATATGAAATTTAATTTAGGGAGTAATTATATCTAATGGCATTTTCTGAAAAATTAATTGAATTAAAAAAACAGGTGCTGGCTGAAAGTCAGCCTATGTTTGAACGCATTGACTCTATTGCCGAGGCCAATACCTTAAAGGTGTTGGATGCTATGCGGGAGTGTCAGGTGGGGGAATCCCATTTTAATACCACATCGGGATACGCATATAGTGATGTGGGTCGTATGAAGGCAGATGAGCTGTTCGCCAAGGTGTTTGGGGCAGAAAGGGCTTTGGTTCGTACCCAGTTTGTATCCGGTACCCACACTTTGGCTACTGTACTCTTTGGTATTCTTCGTCCCGGGGACAAGCTGCTGTCCATTACCGGTGCTCCATACGACACTATGCAGACTGTGATAGGTTATGCCTCTGAAAGTAAAGGCTCCCTAAAGGAATTTGGGATAAAATATGACGAGCTTGATATGGTGGATGGCAAGGTGGACATGGCCGGTATTGAAGGCAAGCTGACACCTGATACCAAGATGGTGCTTATCCAGCGCTCCCGTGGTTATTCTATGCGTGATCCATTGAGTATTGATGATATTGAGGATATTTGTGCTGAGGTACATCGTATTAAGCCTGATTGTGTGTGCTTTGTTGATAATTGCTACGGTGAATTTGTGGATACCAGAGAGCCGGTACAGGTGGGAGCAGATATCATGGCGGGCTCCCTTATCAAGAACCCGGGTGGTGGTATAGCCCTTACTGGTGGTTATATTTGTGGTAAGGATGAGTTGGTGGAGCTGGCTTCCTACAGAATGACTTCCCCGGGCATGGGTGATGAGCTGGGAGCATCTCTGGCAAATAACCGCATGATATTCCAGGGATTGTTCCTGGCCCCTCATGTGGTGGCCCAGGCCATAAAAGGAGCAGTGTTTGCAGCAGGTTTGTTCAGCAAATTAGGATATAAAACTCTACCATTGCCAACTGATGTGCGTGGTGATATTATTCAGGCCGTGCAGCTTGATACCCCGGAAAATCTCATTGCCTTTTGTGGTGGGATTCAGAAATATTCGCCGGTGGATTCCTTTGCGGCTCCCGAACCATGGGATATGCCGGGCTATGAGGACCAGATTATTATGGCGGCAGGTACCTTTGTACAGGGCGCATCCATTGAGCTGAGCGCCGATGGGCCTATGCGTGCACCGTATAACGTTTATATGCAGGGCGGCGTAACCTTCGAGCATGCCGTAATTGGCATTATGGGCGCAGCCCAGGCTATTGCGGACGTATCCAAGAGGTGAAACCGATTGGTAAATGGACGTATCCAAGAGTAATAAAATATAGCATACGAAAAAGAGAGCAGGTGGATAACTACATCCAACTGCTCTCTTATTTTGGGTAAACTATACAATTACATCTGACGGTAGATGCCGATTACTTTTCCAAGAATAGTGACATTTTTTTCATAGAATGGCTCCATGGAGTCATTCTCCGGCTGGAGGCGGATGCAATCCTTTTCCTTAAAGAAGCGTTTTACTGTGGCGGCCTCTCCATTTACCAATGCCACCACAATATCACTGTTGTTGGCAGTGCTCTGTTGCTTTACCATGATATAGTCGCCGTCATATATACCGGCATTAATCATGCTTTCGCCGTCAACCTTCAGCATAAAGGTTTCTGAGGTGGTGCCCAGAAGGTTCTGTGGGAAAGCAAATACCTCCTCAATGTTCTCCTGAGCCAAAATAGGAGTACCGGCAGTTACTGCGCCAACCAACGGAACATTGACAGTACGCTCCCAAGGTTTGTCCTCCAAGAGATCGATGGCGCGAGGCTTAGTTGGATCACGGCGAATAAGACCAGCATCCTCCAATTGATTGAGATATCCATGTACGGTGGATGATGATTTTAGTCCAACAGCCTTTCCTATCTCACGAACAGAAGGTGGATAGCCCTTTGATAAAAGAAATTCCTTGATGTACTTGTAAATTTGGCTCATGCGTTCATCGGCACAGCGTTTACGTCCCATTAGCCACACTCCTTACATAATAATTCTGTACCTATAGTATATCATATATATGTTCTATTGCAAGTGTTCTACAAACAAAAGTGCTGATTATTTTATTTCTCCTTAATAGATATCATCCTTTTACTTTTCAAAAATCTTTCCTCGCAGTGAACTAATATCTTATGGTATAATTTTGTCAATAGCACCATCGTCTAATTTTGGGGTGAATTATATGAAGCACATTCCGTTTTTATGCGAAGATGTACAGTCATTTTTTGATAAGATGGATGAATTTTCCGGTCAGTTAGCTGGCATGGAGGAGTATTCCTGTGTGCTGGTTACGATTTACGCCAGTATCCATTTAAAGGATAAAGTTCCCGATTTAATTCGTAAGGTTCGGGAGGTGTTACCTGAGGCTAAAATCGCTGGTGGAACGGCATCCGCCATGATTACGGCAGGTGTCATTAATTATTATGGTATCTCATTGACTTTTTCCGTGTTTAGTGAAGGCCAGGCTGAGGTTTTTCCGGTATTTTGGGATGATGATAAAAGCAAGGAAATCGGTGAGGAAACCCTGAAAAGACTGGTCAAAGTAGAGAATTTGGCCGCAGTTGAGATGCTTACCTCCGGTTATGCCATTAATGCCATGCCTTTTTTTGAAGAATTATCCAAGCTGTCTCCAGAAGTCGTCTTTTTTGGCGGGGTGGTGGATGATGGTACGACGCCGGCAGGGCAGGGCTTTGTGTTTACCGGGGATGATGTCATTTACCGGGGACATGTGATGGTAGCCTTCAGCGGTAGCACATTAAATGTTCATGTGGGGTATAGCAGCGGCTGGAAGCCATTAGGCAAGACCATGACCGTGACCAGATTGAGCAACTACCATACCATTTGTGAAATTGATGATGTACCGGTCAGGACGATTTACGATAAATATTTGGGTATTAGCAGTTGGAATGAGGAATTTCTAAGTGAATCCCTGGCCTTTCCGTTTTCCATTATCAGAAATGGTGCTTTTCTGTCCAGATTGCCAAGACGACTTGACAGTGACGGTAGTGCCAGCTATGGAGCGGATTTTTATGTAGGTGACAAGGTTCGTTTATGTTATGGTGATCCGGCGGTTATAATTCAGGAGGCCCGCAATATCCAGCTGGAAGTGATTAAATTTAACCCTGAGGGATTATTTGCTGTAAGCTGTTGGGCCAGAAAAATTCATCTTCATAAGGATGTTAATCAGGAGCTGGAGACCTGCCGCAGGGGCGTGCCTTCTACGGGACTTTATGCCTTTGGCGAGTATATGAGAACCCAAATGGGAGATATATACCTTAATAATATGTGTCTGTCCATAATCGGCTTCAGGGAGGGCGGTCATGAGGTGGTATCAAGCGGGGATGAATCACTGCAGCCAATCCGTTTGGAGCATCAAAACAGCGTACTTAGTCATATGATGCATTTTGTACAGGCTGTGTCAAATGAATTGGAGGAAAGCAACAGACGCCTTTATGATATTGCCAAAATTGATTTTCTTACCAATCTCCTCAATCGTGGTGAGCTGGAATCTGAAATGGCAAATTCTCTGTACAGGTGTCAATTGTCGGGAAATTCATTGTCCATAATGATGCTGGATATAGATAATTTTAAGAGTATCAATGATACCCTGGGCCATGATACAGGCGATGAGGTTCTAAAGGGTGTGGCGGACCTTATCAAACAGAATATCCGCTCAACAGATAAGGCCGGACGGTGGGGTGGCGATGAGTTTATCATTGTCTTTAATAATTGCGATGTGGCGGTGGCCACCAGTGTGGCAGAACGCATAAGAAATAAGATTATGGGGCTGGCTGCATTATTCAAGGTGGAAAATGTGACGGTGAGCATCGGTATTACCGCTGCCAAGAAGGATGATACTATTCTGTCCCTGTTCCAGAGGGTTGATGCGGCTATGTATAAATCCAAGCATCAGGCAGGGAAGAACTGTGTAACTGTAATTTAAAATTTCGCTGTATAAAAAATGCCCTGATGGGTAGGAGATAATCCTTCCATCAGGGCATTGTTCTGTCTATGATTATTTATTTAATTACTTCAGTCAGGACATCATCAAGGGCGTTAAGCACGTTGTTAATATCCTCTTCGGTAACTACAAGTGGCGGCTGGAAGGCCATCACATTGCGCTCAATACCGTTTTTGCCGATGATGAAGCCCCGATTCTTCATTTCCTCAAGAACCATATCCAGCTCCTCTGGAGCCGGGCTCTTATCAGCGTGTACGAATTCAGCACCCCGCATAAGTCCCAGTCCACGGATGTCACCAATAATAGGGTGCTTTTTCTGAAGCTCAACCAGACCCTCATACAACTGCTGACCACGGTTCTGGGCATTTTGCATGAGATTATACTTCTGAATGTAGTTGATAACACTAAGACCTGCAATGGAGGATACAGGGTTGCCACCCAAAGTGGAGGCACCTGGCTTTGTATAGGTATCAGCAATTTTTGCTGATGCAGTAAAGGCGGAAATCGGTGCACCGTTGCCCAGAGCCTTGGCCATGGTCATAATATCAGGCACCACATCGAAGTTTTCGATAGCAAACATTTTTCCGGTACGGGCAAAGCCGGTCTGCACTTCATCGATAATCAGCAGAGCATTGTACTTTTCAAGGATTTCCTTAACCCGCTTAAAGTAACCCTTTGGTGGAGTAACAATACCCGCATTGCCCTGAATAGGCTCAGCAATCAGAGCTGCCGGGTGGCCGCTGGTGGAATACTTTATCAGGTCCTCAACAGCGTTGGCACAGGCCAAATCACATTCAGGATATTTCTTGCCCAGTGGGCAGCGATAGCAATAAGCATTTGGAGCAAAGTGAATACCTCCACATGGGTGAGGATCAGTACGCCACATCTGAATACCGGTAACACTCATGGTGAGCTTGGTACGGCCGTGGAGACCATTTCTTAGGCTGATAAATTCGTCATTGCCTGTATAAATGGAAGCCAATAACATAGCACCTTCATTAGCCTCGGTTCCAGTGGAGCAGAAGAAGGTTTTCTGCAAGTCACCAGGGGTAACCTCGGCCAGCTTTTCTGCCAGATTAACGAAATTTTCCGTGAGATAGATATTGCAGACATGCTGCAGGGACTGAACCTGCTTCACCACATTTTCCGTGATTTCCGGATTGCAGTGACCGCAGTTCATAACGGATACACCGGCGAACATATCAAGATATTTGCGTCCCTCGCTGTCATATAAAAACTGCATATCTCCCTTTACAAACTGACGTGGTTCCTTGTAGAAGTGAGCCAGACAAGGCATAATGTATTTCTTTTTCTTTTCCAGAATGGCCTCAGGGCCAATAGGCTTTTCCATGGACATAAGCGCATCTCCTTTTTATACCTTTATCATAGTGAATCCTGGGACTGGCGGAAGCGGTATACCCCGATACCCAGCTTTCTAGGGCCAGCTTCCTGCATTTTCTTAAAGGCAGCCTCGTCAAAGGCTGGCTTGCCGGCATCCAGATTATCAAGGGCAGTGCGGTAAGCCTTGGTCAACTCGCCCACCAGCTCCGGCTCATAATCCTTGGCCTCAATGCGGAAAGCCGCTACGCCGTTGAATTTCTCCAGATATGGATAGTAGCAAAGATCCTTGGTAAAGAGAATGTGGTTGCGGCCAAACTGGTCCATACGAAGTGGATGAACACCACCAGCAGTATCCTTCAGCGCATAATGGCGATTTACGAACTCAGGGTTGATCAAATGCTTGTATGGGAGAATCATGGCAGCAAAATTGTGGTCACAGATCATGGATTCGTAAGAGCCGTGAATGATAACCTCAATAGGAAGCTCAGACTGTTCCACAAGATTCTTTACCTGAGCAAAGGAAAGCTCAAGAGAAGCAGTACCCATGGATATGCCGTTCTTCTTCATAAAGCTGGCAGCCTTATGGTTAAAGAGATTAAAGGAAAAATCTGCCTGTACCGGTAAATCAGTACATTCCTGGGCCAGCTTCAGTGAGCCCAGATTGCTTACCAGCACACCGGCTGGCTTCAGCTCATTGACTGCCTTGAGATACTGCTCCAGCTCGCCACATTCACGGCGCATGGTGGTACGTGGGGTACCGATAACTATTTTAGTGTTGTATTTATTGCCAATTTCAATGGCTTTTGCCACATTTTTAAGGGACCAAGGCTTCTTTGGCTTGTATGCCTCACCGGATAAGTATACAATATCAGCACCATTGGAGCAGGCAGCCTCCACGGAAGCAATATCTGCCACCTGTACGGCCAGCTGACGTTTGCCCTTGTTTTCCTTATCAATAGCTGGCTCAGCCTTTAAAATTTCATCCTGGAAGCCTGCCTCTTCTACAGCATCACTGAAGAAACGAGGCTCGCGGGAACCATCAAAGCCAATATCACTGGCATCAGGCTGTCCCAGAGCAAAAGTGGTGGTAAAATCACGGGCCCGGTTCTCGTAAAGGTCCTTCCAGCCCTCTTCATCCACCTGATATCCATAAGGGTCCTCAATATAGGCATCAATAGCCTTTCTGTAGGTGGCCACAATGCGGCGGACAAAATCAGCCGGGCGCATACGGCCTTCAATCTTAAAGGAGAACACCCCGGCCTGGATGAGCTCAGGGATGTTTCTGTACATACACATATCCTTGAGAGCCAGCTTGTAGTCATGCTGGTCATCCTTATCAAGGATTTCTCCTGTTTTCTCGTCAATGAGCTTGTATGCCCAACGGCAAGGCTTTAGACAACGGCCCCGGTTACCGCTCTGCCCAAAGAGCACCCCGGAGTGAATGCACTGACCGCTTTCAGCGATGCACATATCACCATGCATGAAATACTCGATTTCCAGACCTGTTCTTTCCTTGAAAAGAGACATTTCAGAGAGGGTCATCTCACGTCCCACAACGATTCTGGTAATGCCATACTCCTTCAGCTTTTTGATGGCGTGCTCGTTATGGGTATTCATCATAACAGAGGTATGGAACGGAATAGTTATGCCCATTTCCTTGGCAATTTCCAACACTGCAAAGTCCTGGACCAAAATTGCATCTGGACGGATTTCATTGAGATAAGCCAGATATTCCTTCAAAGGTTCAATTTCGTCATCGCTGATGAGGTTGTTCAGGGTGATATAGAGATGTACCCCGTGGGAGTGGGTATATTCAATCGCCTTTTTCAGCATTTCATCATCGAAGTTGGTTTCCTTGTTGCGGTGCATCCGCATATTGAAATGCTTGCCACCGAGATAAACAGCGTCGGCACCGGCTTCAACAGCAGCTACCAGCGCATCCCAGTTTCCGGCAGGGGCCAACAGCTCCACAGATTTACGGCTTAAAATCATATTATGGTACTCCTTTATCAATTAAGAATAGTTTGTTTTGGAAGATAGTATTTTTGCATACTAACTCCTAGTATAACAATTTTTGGGTAAATAATAAAGCTTTTCAAATTCCGACCAGTTTTGCAATTCTGTAGTATAATTTCTAAGTAACAAGCAAATAAACAATGCAAGAGAAGACAGTGGATTTTGTCGCCATTGTCTTCTTTAAATTTAACAAAAAACTAGACACATATTAAGGCTTATGCTTTAATCTATACGAAGGAGTGTCTACAGATGGAACGGATACAAAAACTCATCAGCCGGGCTGGGGCGGCATCACGCCGTGAGGCAGAGCGGCTGATTAAAGAAGGCAGAGTAAGTCTTAATGGCCAGGTGGTTACAGAACTGGGCATTCAGGCCGATGAAACTGATGAAATAGCTATAGACGGCGTGGCCATTGGTAAGGAAAAGGCCAAGCTGTATTTTTTATTGAATAAACCAAAGGGATATCTGAGTACCGTAAAGGACGATAGGGGCAGGAAAACGGTGGTTGATCTGCTGGCGGATGTGCAGGAATACATTTACCCTATCGGTCGGCTGGACTATGATACGGAAGGCTTGCTATTGCTGACAAACGATGGTGAGCTGATGAACGGTTTGCTGCATCCCCGTTATGAGGTAAAGAAAACCTATCTTGCTAAAGTGAGAGGCATGGTTACCCCGGAAACACTGCAGAAATTCCGCAGTGGCATCAAGCTGGAGGACGGCATGACAGCCCCAGCGGAGGCAAAGCTGGTGGAATATAATGAGCAGGGGCATTGGTCCAAGGTTAAGGTGGTAATCCATGAGGGCCGTAACCGTCAGGTGAGACGAATGTTTAGCGCAGTTGGTCACGAGGTTACCGCCTTAAAGCGTATTGCCTTTGGAGGGCTAACTCTGGAGGGGGTTAGTCGGGGAAAGTATCGTGAGCTTACCACCGACGAATTGTCAATGCTAAAGCATATTGCGGGAAAGCAAGGTGCAACCAATGGATAAAATTGTTGTTGTTGGAGCAGGTCCAGCTGGCATGATGGCGGCCATAAAGGCGGCGGAAAACGGTGCCAGTGTGGTGCTACTGGAAAAAATGAAGCGGGCCGGCAAGAAAATGCTAATAACAGGCAAGGGACGCTGCAACATTACCAATGTTGCGGAAATCCCCGAGCTGATAAAAAATATTCCTGGTAATGGCAAGTTTTTGAACAGCTGTATTCGGGCCTTTGATAATGAGGATGTGCAATACTTCTTTAATGGAATCGAGGTGCCCACCAAGGTGGAGCGGGGAGGCCGGGTGTTCCCGGTCAGCGACAAGGCTGCCGATGTGGTGGATGCCATGGTGCTTCAGGTTCATGAGCTGGGAGTTAAGCTGTACACTGATGTGAAGGTTTCAGAAATACTGGTACAGGATAATAAAGCTGTGGGTGTGAAAACTGATGATGGACAAAAATTCGAGGCAGAGGCGGTAATTATTGCCACAGGCGGTTCATCTTATCCTGGAACTGGCTCCACAGGGGATGGCTATAAAATGGCAGATAAAATCGGCCATAAGGTGGTGACACCCCTTCCAGCCCTGGTTCCTCTGGAGCTGGAGGAGGAATGGGTGAAGGATTTACAGGGCTTATCACTAAAAAATGTGCGGGTTACTCTTTTTGCTGATGAAAAGAAAGTAACGGATATGTTTGGGGAGATGCTGTTTACCCATTTTGGGGTTAGCGGTCCTATAATTCTATCCCTTAGTCGTAAAACTGCCCAGCTGTTGGAGGATGGCAGCTTTGTGGAGCTGATGATTGATCTGAAGCCTGCTCTTTCCTTCGAGCAATTGGATGCCAGAGTTTTAAGGGATTTTGAAAAGTATCAGCGTAAGGAAATGAAGAATGCCCTGAAGGATTTACTGCCTGGAAGGTTGATTCCGCCTGTCCTTGACGGAGCATATATTGAGCCGGACAGAATGGTGAATTCCATAACCAAGGAGGAGCGTCACCGTCTTGTAAATGTATTAAAGGGCTTGCTGGTAACTGTAACCAAAACACGGCCTATAGCAGAGGCTATCGTTACAGCCGGGGGCGTGGATGTAAAGGAAATAAATCCCAAGACCATGGAATCCAAGCTGATAAAGCGTTTGTATTTTGCCGGTGAGGTAGTGGATGTGGACGGCTATACCGGGGGCTATAATCTGCAGGCAGCCTTTTCTATGGGGGCGGCAGCTGGTAACTGGTCTGTATGGAATGATGAGGAGGAGTAAGCAAGTGGGAAATCGAGTTATAAATAAGGCCTTAAAGGCATTAAGGGGCGAGGTTATAATTCCGGGGGACAAGTCCGTTTCCCATAGAAGTGTAATGCTTTCTGCTTTGGGTGATACTCCTGTACATATTACAAATTTCCTTCCTTCAGCGGATTGCTTGTCTACTGTGGGGGTTATGCGGGCTTTGGGTGCCAAGGTGGATATAATAAGTGATACTGAGCTTATTGTAAAAGGTAATGGCCTTCATGGCTTGCAGGAGCCAGCCACTATTCTGGATGCAGGAAATTCCGGTACCACTCTCCGCCTTATGATGGGGATGCTGGCCCCACAGAAATTCGTGTCAGTGTTTACGGGAGACAGCTCCTTGCATAAGAGGCCAATGGGAAGGGTTATCAAGCCTTTGAGCCAGATGGGGGCCCATATAGTGGGCAGGGCGGATAATACAAAATTGCCAATTACCATAGTTCCCGTGGATGGGAAGCTGAAGGGCTATAAATACAATATGCCTGTGGCCAGTGCCCAGGTGAAATCAGCCATGCTTTTAGCGGGACTTTTTGCCGAGGGAGAAACCACTGTGGTGGAGCCATATCCTTCCAGAAATCACACTGAGCTTATGCTGGAGGCCTTTGGCGTAAAGCTGAAATATGAGGGGACAAGCATTACTATAACGGCACCTGAACGGATGGTTGCTCCAAAGGAGCTGGTAGTGCCAGGGGACATTAGCTCTGCGGCCTTTTGGCTGGTGGCGGCGTCCATTATTCCGGGCAGTGAGCTCCTTTTGAAAAATGTGGGCATCAATGAAACCAGAACTGGTATTATAGATGTGCTGAAGGATATGGGGGCAGAGCTTAAAATTCAGAACCGACGCAAGAGTGGCGGTGAACTGGTGGCAGATATTTTGGTGAAATATGCGAAGCTTCATGGCACCAGCTTCGGGGCAGATATCATTCCCCGGTTGGTGGATGAGATCCCTATTATTGCTGTGGCAGCAATGTTTGCTGAGGGCGATACAATTATTACCGGTGCCGGGGAGCTTCGTGTCAAGGAAACAGACCGGTTGGAAGCTATCTGTGATCAGTTTACCAAGCTGGGCGGCAGCATTGAAGGCAAAGAGGACGGCCTGATTATACATGGTGGCAGTACCCCTAAGCTGGCGGAGTGCTTCAGCTATGATGACCACCGTATGGCCATGTGCCTGGCAGTATTGGGTATTGCCGGGGCAGGTGTGGAAATTCAGAACCCGGATTGTGTGGATATTTCTTATCCTAATTTTTATGAAGAACTTGATAGATTAACAAAATAAAAAATACAAAAAGAGGTAATTGTAAATGAAAAAATTAGTAGTTGCAATTGATGGTCCTGCAGGAGCAGGCAAGAGCACTGTTGCCCAGATGGCAGCAAAGGAGCTTGGATTTACATATATTGATACTGGTGCCATGTACAGAGCTGTGGCATGGAAGAGCCTTCAGCAGGGAAAAGCTGTAACTGATGATTTGATTAATGATGTAGTAAAGGATATCGATATTGTTCTCGATTATAAAGAGGGTAAAACCAGGGTTTTTGTGGATGGCACAGAGGTAACAGCTGAAATTCGTACTCCTGAGGTAACTGGTATAGTTTCCCAGGTGGCAGCACTTGGTCCTGTACGTGAAAGACTCACAGACCTGCAGCGCAAAATGGCTACTCAGGGCTCCGTTATAATGGATGGCCGTGATATTGCCACCAATGTATTGCCAAATGCGGATATTAAGATTTTCCTCACAGCCTCCATTGAGGAGCGTGCTGACCGCCGTTACAAGGAAATGAAGGCCAAGGGCTATGATGTGGATTTGAAAAAACTTCAGGAGGAAATCGCTGCCAGGGACAAGGCTGACAGCGAGCGTGAAATTTCCCCACTGGTGCAGGCCGAGGATGCGGAGCTGCTGGATACCAGTGATATGAGCATTGAGGAAGTAGTTAAGGCTATTCTTGACAGATGCAGGTGATTAGATGTTTTACAATATATTAAAGGTTATATTTCAGATATTATTCGGTATTTTGTTCCGTCCAAAGGTTAAGGGCAAGGAAAATGTTCCTATGGAAGGTGGCATGATTATGGCTGCCAATCATCTCAGTAACTGGGATCCTCCAATTGTTGGAACCTATATGCCACGACCAGTGGCCTATATGGCAAAAGAGGAGCTGTTTAAGCCAGCCATTGCAGGGGCAATAATCAGAAGCTTGTATGCTTTCCCTGTAAAGCGTGGTGCCGCTGATCGGGGGGCTATAAAAACAGCTTTGGGAATCTTAAAGCAGGGCCTTTGTCTTGGGGTATTCCCGGAGGGAACTCGCAGTAAGGATGGCAAAACCCACAAGGCAGAGTCCGGAGTGGCCCTTTTGGCAGCTATGTCAAAGGTTCCTGTGGTGCCAACGGCTATTATTGGCACAAACAAAATCCTTCAAAATGGTGGTTTTTTGCCACAACTCCAAATAATTTATGGAGAGCCAATGTATTTTGAAGGAAAACACAATGATAAGGAAGCTTTGGTAGATTTTTCTAAAAAAATTATGGAGAAAATTGATAATTTAATAAAAATGAATAGCCAAGCTTGAAAAATAATGATATAATACATAGGTATGTTGGACAAATAATAACAATAATCAGCATACAAGGTGATATGTTATGGAAGTGATCCTTGCAGACAACCTGGGCTTTTGTTATGGAGTGAAGAGAGCCATACAGCTGGCAGAAGATTCAGCGGCTCCTGGTCAGGTGACCAATACACTTGGTCCGATTATCCATAATCCCCAGATGGTTGCAAAGCTTGCGGAAAATGGCGTAGGAACGGTGGATTCCCTGGATGAGGTCAAGGAAGGGACCATTATTATCAGATCACATGGCGTAGGTCCTGAGATATATGACCGTGTTGAAGCCATGGGACTGAATATGGTTGATGCCACGTGCCCACATGTTCGCAAAGCCCAGTCATCAGCCCAAATGCTTGCTGATGAAGGATATCAGGTAGTTATCATCGGCGAAAAGCGTCACCCGGAGGTAAAGAGTATTATCGAATGGGCTGGTGATGGAGCCGTTGCAATTGAGACAGAGGAAGAGGCTGATGCTTTACCAAAATATGGTAAGCTGGGCATCGTTGCTCAAACAACCTTTTCTGCTCCAAAATTTAAGCTGATTGTTGAGCGGCTTTTGGACAAGTCCAGCGACATGAAGATACTGAGAACTATCTGTACAGCAACGGATCAGCGTCAGTCGGCAGCCATGAAGCTGGCAGCTGAGGTTGACCTGATGATTGTTATTGGCGGCAAGAACAGCGCCAACACTACAAGGCTGGCTCAGCTTTGCGGTGATAAATGCAAAACTTACCACATCGAAACAGCAGATGAGCTTCGTGACGATTGGTTTGATAAAATTAAAAAAATTGGTATCACAGCTGGTGCTTCTACACCGGACTGGATTATCAAGGAGGTTTATAAAAAGTGTCAGAAGAAATGAATTCAATGGAAGCTTGGTTAGCAGCAGAAGATTCTATGAAGGAGATACATGAGCGCGATTTAGTTAAGGCTACAGTCGTTGCTGTAAATGATAGCGAAGCAATCGTTAATATTCAGGGCAACAAGAACGATGTTCCAATTTCCAAGTTTGAGCTTGCTGAGCCTGCTCCAGAGTCCGCAAAGGACATTGTTAAGGTTGATGATGTTATTGAGGTTCTTGTAGTTGCCAAGGGTGGCGAGAATGGCCTCACTGTTTCCAAGGTTAAGGCTGATCGCCTTGCATCCTGGAAGGAGCTGGATGGCATCGTTGAGAAGGCTGAGCCAATAGAGGCTGAGATTACTCAGGTTGTTAAGGGTGGTTTGGTTGCCCGTGCTCTCGGCGTTCGTGCATTTATCCCAGCATCCCAGATTGAGCTTAACTTTGTTAAGGATCTCTCCAAGTATGTTGGCCAGACTGTAAAGGTTGTTCCAATTGATTTGGACCCAGCTAAACAGCGTTTGGTTCTCTCCCGTCGTCAGCTTCTTGAGACTGAGCTCAAGTCCTGGTTGGAGAACGTTAAGGAAGGCGATGTAGTTAAGGGTACTGTTAAGAGACTTGTTAACTACGGTGCGTTTATTGATATCGGTGGTATCGATGGTCTGGTTCACATTTCTGATCTCTCCTGGAACCGTGTTAAGGATCCAGCAGATGTTCTGGAAGAGGGCCAGGAGCTTGACGTTAAGATTAAGAGCATTGCTGAGACTGAGGATGGCAAGGTTCGTATTTCCCTGAGCGTTAAGGACACCATGCCAGATCCATGGGTAGTTAAGGCTGAGAAGTATAATGCTGGCGATGTTATCTCCGGTGAGATCGTTGGCCTGAAGGCTTTCGGTGCTTTCATGCGCATTGAGCAGGGTCTCGATGGCCTCATTCCTATGGGTGAGCTTGCTGACAGACGCATCAAGAGTGCTGATGAAGTAGTTGCTATCGGTGACAAGGTTACTGTTAAGATCCTGAACATCGATGTTGACAGAAAGCGTATTTCTCTCAGCATTAAGCAGGCTGGCGAGTCCAACGAGGCTGAGTAATCAAAGGGATTGCAGCCTTAGGTTTTAATTGTATAACGATTATTATTGGGGAGTGATGATTTCATCACTCCCTATTTACAGTTTAATCAGATATGTTTATAGATAAAAAACAGGAGAATGTATGGGCTACGGTAAAATACTGTCCGTGGAGCCTGGTAGTCTGGCTGAGGAGCTGGAGCTGGTTCCGGGAGACAAGATAATCGAAGTGAATGGTATGAAGCTCCGGGACATTATAGACCTTAGCTTTGCCTTCGCTGATGAAGAAATAGATATGCTGGTTGAACATGAGAATGGCGATCAGGAAATGCTGGAATTTGATAAGGATTACGATGAGGAGCTGGGGGTTGAGTTCGAATCTGCAGTATTTGATGGTATCCGCAAGTGTGCCAACAACTGCTATTTTTGCTTCGTGGACCAAGTGGCTCCCGGTATGCGTGAGACTTTGAATATAAAGGATGACGACTATCGTCTGTCATTTTTGTACGGTAATTTTGTTACCATGACGAATATGGTGGACAATGATTTTAAGCGCATAAAGCAATATCATTTGTCACCCTTGTTTGTTTCAGTACAGTGTACCAATCCGGAGCTTAGATGTCAGATCCTTCGCTGTAAAACGGCGGGAAATCTGATGACCCAGCTGGATAAGCTGGAGAAGGCTGATGTGGAGTATCACACCCAGATTGTCCTTTGCCGTGACCTCAATGACGGTGAGGAATTGGACCGATCCATACGGGATATTCTGGCAAGAAAGCCCCATGCCCTGTCCATGGCTATTGTTCCCGTGGGACTTACAAAGTTTCGACAGGATAAATACCCTTTAAAGGGATTTGATAGGGAAAGCGCCCTAAGGGTGATTGAACAAGTGGAAAAGTTCCAGAAGCAGGAACGTGAGGCTACAGGCAGAACCTTTGTATATTTAGGTGACGAATTCTATTTTTTGGCAGGAAAAGAGGTACCTCCTGCAGAAGCTTATGATGGGTTTCCACAGCTGGATAATGGTATAGGTCTGGCCCGTAATTTTATGGAGGAGTTTTCCTCTGCCCGTAACGAAGCTGAACATCAGCAGAAGGGTTACGATAAAAGAATCAGGCTGGCAGTTATGACAGGAACTGCTGTAGCTCCAATGTTCAGAAAGCTGGCTGATGAACTGGCAGTGGAAAATCTTGAGGTTACCATAGTTCCGGTTCCAAATCACCATTTTGGAACCACAGTAAATGTATCCGGGTTGCTGACTGCCCATGATATGAAAAGTGCAATGGATGCTTTAGGGGAGACCTTTGACGGGATTTTGATTCCTGAGTCTGCCCTTAGAGCTGGAGATAATATATTTTTAGATGATGTTTCTCTGGATGATTTCAAGAGCTGGTTCCATGGTCGTGTGGAGACAGTAGGAGATGGCAATGACTATTTCAATGCCCTTGCTGGTTTTGAGAATTATCAGGGAGTAGATGGTGAGGCAGCTGCTTATATGTGGCAGAGTAATGCTGCATATACCAAGAGAGGAGGCCACAACAATGAGTAAGCCTATAGTAGCTATCGTTGGACGCCCGAATGTGGGCAAGTCCACTTTATTTAATCAGATTGGCAAGCGCCGGGTATCCATAGTTGATGATATGCCAGGCGTTACCAGAGACCGCATATATATGGATGCTGAATGGCTCAATCATACCTTTACCATGATTGACACAGGCGGTATTGAATTTGATGAAAGCGATCAGATACTTCGCTCTATGCGCCAGCAGGCAAAGATTGCCATGGAGGAGGCTGATGTTATCGTATTTGTGGTAGATGGTCGTGTAGGTCTCACCTCCGCTGATGAAGAAGTGGGACACATGCTGCGTTCTGCCAAGAAGCCAGTGGTTTTGGCCATTAATAAGATTGACAGTCCTCAGCTTGAGGCCAATATTTACGAGTTCTATAATTTGGGCCTCGGTGACCCTATTGGTATTTCTGCCTCCAACGCCCTTGGTCTTGGTGACCTTTTGGATGCGGTAGTAGAATCCTTCCCTAAGAATGATTATGAGGAAAAGGAAGAGGACGAAATCAGTATTGCTGTTATCGGCCGTCCAAACGTGGGTAAGTCCTCCATCGTAAATGCCCTCATTGGTGAAGAACGTGTTATCGTAAGTGATGTGGCCGGTACAACCAGAGATGCCATTGATACCCATTTTGTGTCCGATGACAACAAGTTTATGCTTATTGATACTGCTGGTATGCGTCGCAAGGGGAAAATTGATGAAGCAGTGGAGCGTTATAGCGTAATGCGATCCCTCCGTGCTGTGGACCGTGCCGATGTGGTTCTTATGGTTATTAATGCCTTTGAGGGAATTACCGAGCAGGACAAGAAAATTGCGGGCTATGCCCATGAGTCTGGCAAGGGCGTGGTAATTATCGTAAATAAATGGGATATTTTCCCGGACAAGGATGATAAGTCCACCTTAAGATTTACAGAGGATCTTCGCGATGAGCTGGGTTTTTTGCAGTATGCACCAGTTTTGTATACCTCTGCTCTGACCCATCAGCGTATTCCTCGTATTGTGGAGCTGGTAAAGTATGTGGCTGATCAGCAGTCCATGCGCATTCAGACCAGTGTATTGAATGAGCTTATTCGTGATGCGGTTTCTGTAAATCCGCCACCATCCCATAGGGGCAAGCAGCTGAAGATTTATTTCATGACTCAGGCGGATATCCGACCTCCTAAGTTCATTGTTTTCGTAAATGACCCAGAGCTTATACATTTCTCTTATCTGAGATTTTTGGAGAACCGCCTGCGTGAGAGCTTCGGCTTTGAGGGTACTCCGTTGAAGCTGATTGTTCGTGGTCGTAAGGAAGAGGAGGATATCTGATGCTGGAACTGATAATTGCCTGTTTATTAAGCTATGTAATTGGTTCTATTCCAAATGGTCTTATTTTAGGAAAGGCCGTTTGGGGAGTAGACCTTAGGGAGCATGGCAGCAAAAATATTGGTGCAACTAATGCTTGGAGAATTATCGGCAAGCCTGCGGGCATCTCCATTTTCGTATTGGATATGCTGAAGGGCTTTTTGGGGGCAGGTTTGGGTATTTTTTTCGCCGGCGGTCTCCCTGATCATCCTGAGTATGGCGTTATTTGCGGAATTTTGGCCGTTGTAGGCCATTCCTGGTCACTTTTTCTTAAGTTTAAGGGCGGAAAAAGTGTATCCACTGGTCTGGGCGTTCTTATTATGCTTATGCCAGTGGTTGCGGCCATCGTTTTTCTGGTTTGGCTGGCAATTGTCTTTGTAACCCGGTTTGTATCCTTGGGCTCTATCGTGGGCGCAGCACTGGTGCCTGTTCTGGCCTTTATTTTCGATATGCCGATGGTTTATATCGGCTTTGGTACCCTGGCGGCAATCTTTATTATTTATCGTCATAAATCAAATATTGAACGTCTCCTGAATGGTACGGAGAGTAAGATTAAAGCTGCCAAATAATGTATTTGATATGTAGACAAAATGGGTGCTCGTATGTATAATGAGCGCCCATTTTTTACGTTTTAAGTGAAAACACTATTGTCATCCCAGAGGATACAGTGTATAATATCCCTTGTATGTAGAAATATATCCACTTATAGTGTACGGAGGAAAAGATATGACATCAAAAGAGAAAAGCGGATTTTTCCTTGTTAGAGAAGAGATTTTACCAGAAGCAATAAAAAAGACCATTCGTGTTAAGGAAATGCTGAAGCGTGGAAATGCCCGCACCATTAATGAGGCAGTTGAGAAGATGGAGCTTAGCCGTAGTGCTTATTACAAGTACAAGGATTATGTATTCCCATTTTATGAGGCAAGTCAGAACAAGATTGTTACCCTGACCTTCCTTTTGGAGCACAAGAAGGGAGTTCTTTCCAGCGTTCTCAATACTATTTCCAGTGACTCTGGCAGCGTTCTTACCATTAATCAGGGTATTCCTCTCCAGGGTGTGGCAAATGCTACCGTTTCCATTGAAACTGTAAATCTGTCTGTAGACCTGGAGGCCTTACTTGATAAGCTTCGTATGGTTGATGGAGTTAAGAGATTAGAGGTTCTTGGACAGGCTCAGGCGTGAGGGGAGTAACAGGGCTTTATGGGGAAAAAAATTCAGATTGGACTGTTGGGCTCCGGTACAGTAGGATCCGGAGTTGTTGAGGTCTTAAAGAAAAATGTAAGGGATATCGAGCAGCGCGTGGGCTGTGAAATTGGCATCAAAACCGTGTTGGTGCGTGATTTGACCAAGAAGCGGGAAAATCTCGATGGTATTAAGCTCACTGATAACATCGATGAAATATTAAATGACCCTGATATCAGTATTGTAGTTGAGCTCATGGGTGGACTTCACCCAGCCATTGAATACATGGTTAGGGCCATGAATGCTGGCAAGCATGTGGTAACCGCCAACAAGGATGCTGTGGCCCAGTCCGGGGAGGAGCTGTTTTCTGCTGCAGAGGCCAATAAGGTAGACTTCATGTTTGAGGCCAGCGTAGGCGGCGGTATTCCGATTATTACCCCGTTAAAGCAATGCCTTACCGGCAATAAAATCAGCTCCATTATGGGTATTGTAAATGGCACCACCAATTATATGCTTACAAAGATGACCCAGGATGGCAGTGATTATGATGAAGTGCTAAAGGAGGCACAGGCCAAGGGATATGCTGAGGCCAATCCGGCGGCTGATGTGGAAGGAATGGACGCAGCTAGAAAGGCTGCTATTTTGGGGTCCATTGCCTTTAACACGAGAATTCATCTGGACAGCGTTTACGTGGAGGGTATTACCAAAATCGAGGCTGCTGATATTGCCTATGCCAAGCAGCTGGATTATGTCATAAAGCTGTTGGCTGTGGCCAAGGATTATGGTGATAAAGGGGTTAATGTACGGGTTCATCCTGTATTTTTGCCACAGACTCACCCGTTGGCATCGGTTAATGATGTATTCAATGCCATATTCCTTAGGGGCAATGCCATCGGTGATGCCATGTTCTACGGTCGTGGTGCCGGTTCCTTGCCAACGGCTTCTGCTGTGTTGGCTGATATTATTGCAGTGGCCCGTAATATGGTTACGGGGAATTCTGCTGTGGTTAGCTGTACCTGCTATAATAAGCGGGAAATCTGCCCTTTGGCGGATACGGAATCCTCTTATTATGTTCGTCTTCATGTGGATGATGAGCCAGGTGTTCTGGCTGCCATTGCCACAGCCTTTGGGGACAGCAAGGTAAGCTTAAAATCCGTTATTCAGACCCGTATGGTAAATAATCATGCGGAGATTGTGGCTGTTACTCATGTGGTAAAGCATAAAAAATTGGAAAAGGCTGCAGAGCTTTTACGCAGTCTCTCGGTTGTGGACAAAATCTGCAATATTATTCGCGTTGAGGGAGACTGATAAAATTTATTAGGGGGCAATGTTATGGATGCAAAGACAGTTAAAGTAAGAGTTCCGGGAACATCGGCAAATTTGGGGCCGGGCTTTGATACTTTGGGAATAGCATGCTCCTGCTACAACGATCTGGAGCTTACACTCCTTAGGGAGGAAGGCCTGGAGATTGAGATTAACGGTGAGGGTGCGGATAATATTCCCAGAACCTCCCGCAATATTGTATGGCGTTCAATTCAGAAGGTACTTCGCAGAGTGGGCTGTACTGATGAATTTAAGGGTGCCAGAATTGTGATGGACAACAATGTGCCTCTCTCCAGAGGACTGGGGAGCAGTGCTACAGCCATTGTGGGCGGTATTAAGGCAGCTAATGAGGCACTGGGGAATCCATTAAAGAATCGTGACCTTTTAAAAATAGCCACGGATATTGAGGGTCACCCAGATAATGTGGCACCGGCTATCTTTGGCGGCATGACCATAAGCACCGTGAGAAATGGCTGGCCTGAAACCTTCAGATTTATTCCAAAGATTCGTTTCAAGATGGTGGTTGTGGTTCCGGATTTCTTTTTGCCTACCAAGGCAGCCAGAGAAGTGCTGCCAGAGAAGGTGGATCGGGCTGATGCTATAGTTAATATTGGTAGTACGGCCATGATGATAGCGGCTTTTATAAAGGGGAGCAGACATTTTCTGAGAAATGCCTTTGACGATGCTCTCCACCAGCCTTATCGGGCTGAACTCATTCCAGGCATGTATGATGTGTTTAAGGCAGCCAGGAAGGAAGGGGCCCTGGGTGCTTTTCTGAGCGGGGCTGGTCCATGCCTTATGGCGCTTGCCTCCGGTGATGAGAGGAAGGTAGCTGAAGCTATGCAGAGAGCCTTTAAGGAGAATAATGTGGAGTCCACTTATATGATTCTTGATATTGATAAAGAAGGGGCCCGCCTTATTGAATAGAAAATGAGCTTCAATGTGGAAACTGCTGTGACATGGTTGCGGCAGTTTTTTGGTGCAGTTATGCAGGAATTTAAATTAAAGCAACGAATTTTAAAAGATAAAAGAGTTAGGGCGGTGAATAAATGACAGAAAATGAATTCGCCATACAGATAAGAGATGCCGGGGGAACCCTGTATATAGTGGGAGGCTGGGTTCGAGACAAGCTCATGGGCAAGGATCCCCATGACAAGGATTATGTGGTAGTGGGCTTATCCAAGGAGAATTTTGCAATATGCTTTCCTGAGGCCAAGCTTATAGGTAATGCGTTCCCCGTTTTTCTTGTAAAAATAGATGGAATAAGCTGTGAGGTGGCCTTTGCCAGAAAGGAACGAAAGGTTGGTACAGGCTACACAGGCTTTGAAATATTGGCCCATGAGGATATTACCATTGAGGAGGATCTTTATAGGCGTGATACCACGGTGAACAGCATAGCTATGGAGGTGCTCACTGGAAATATCATTGATTTATATGGGGGTAGACGTGATATTGAAGATAAAATGCTGCGCCCTATATCAAAGCACTTTTCCGAGGATCCGGTGCGGGCTTTAAGAGTTGCACGACAGGCAACGCAGTTGGGCTTTGATGTTTCAGATGAGCTTATAGATGCCATGAAAGGTTGCCGTGAGGAGCTAAAGGGTGAGCCACCGGAAAGAATTTTTGGGGAGTTGAAGAAGGCATTGGAAACCAGCAAGCCGTCAGTGTTCTTCCAAGTCCTTAGGAAGTCAGAGCTTTTGGAAACACTATTTCCTGAGATTTATGCTCTCATTGGAAAGATTCAGCCTGTGGACTTCCACCCGGAGGGAGATGCCTATAATCACACCATGCTGTTGGCAGATAAGGTGGCAACCTCCACAGATAATGTGGTGGCAGTCTTTGCGGGCCTTGTCCACGATATTGGAAAAAGTGTTACTCCGGAAGAAATGCTGCCACATCATTATGACCACGAAAAAAAGGGGTTGGAGGTCCTTAAGGAGTGGAATAAACGGGCAAGGTTTCCGAATCAGTGGATACGGGCAGGTAATCTGGTTATTGAGGAGCACATGCGGGCTCCACTGATGCAAAAGCCTGGAAAAATAACAGAGCTGATTCTTCATTTGCACAAAATGTCCAGTTATCTTCCGCCTGAGGATTTTTGCCATATTATACGGGCTGACCATGGGCAGCTACCAAAATATTTGGAGCGGTACACAGAGCTTAGGGATGAGCTCTTATCTATTGATGGAAATATGGCTCCTGAAGGAGTCAGGGGAAAGGCACTGGGAGACTGGCTATGGCAAAAGCGGGTCAGGGCCTGTGCACAATGGCTGAAAGACTAGAATTTGTATGACAACTTTGCTATAATTAATTAAGGATACATCTTGAGGGAGGTTTTTTTATGGGAAATGTTTTTGCATTGGCTGATAAAAAGCCTGAGTTAGGCAAGAATGTTTATGTTGCACCTAATGCTGTAGTGGTCGGTGATGTTAAAATCGGTGATAACAGCAGTGTTTGGTTCAGCTCCGTTGTCCGTGGTGATATCAACAAGGTGGTTATTGGCAATAACTCCAATATCCAGGATAACAGCACCATTCACACAATGTGGGATACGCCGACAATTATTGGCAACAATGTTACCATTGGCCATAATGTGGTGGTTCATTGCAGCAAGATAAATGATAATTGCCTTATTGGTATGGGAACAGTGATTATGGGGTATACTGAGATTGGCGAAAACTGTATTATTGGTGCAAACTCATTTATTCCACAGAACAAGAAGATTCCGCCAAACTCTATGGTATACGGCAATCCTGCCAAGCTGATCAGACCTCTCACAGAAGAGGAAATCAGTGCCCTTCAGGAATCTGCCGATGCCTATAGTGATATTGCCAAGATGTACAGTGAGGGGCTAAAGGACTTGTAAAAACAAGTTAATAAATTGAGGTATTAAAAAGGAGATTTATATCAAAATGGAAAAGACATTGGTACTCATTAAGCCAGATGCCATGAAGGCACATCACATTGGTGACATTTTCAAGATTTACGAGGAAAAGGGCCTGGAGGTTCTGGCTGTCAAGATGCTTCAGATGGATGAGAAGCTGGCGTCCCAGCACTATGTGGAGCATATTGGCCGCCCATATTATGACGATCTGGTAGGCTTTATGACCTCTGGTCCTATTATTGCCATGGTATTGGCTGGTGAGGATGCTATTGCCAATGTACGTAAGATTAACGGTAAAACTAATCCGGCAGATGCTGATGAGGGAACTATCCGTAAGCTCTATGCTTCCAGTGGCAGCCGCAATGCAGTTCATGCTTCCGACTCACCTGAGAGTGCAGCAAGAGAGATTTCCTTATACTTTAGTGCTACTGAGATTTTTGACTGATAAGTATAGGATAGGCATAAGAAATATGAAATAGGAGGCTATGAAGTTATGAGTGTTTATACCAAAACCGGTGATAAGGGTACCACTGGCCTGTTTACAGGTCAGCGTGTTGCGAAGAATTCCCTGCGGGTTAAAGCCTACGGTACAATTGATGAGGTATGTTCAGCCCTTGGTATGGCAAGAGCCTTTTGTAAAAATGATGAGGTAAAGGAAATTATTCTGAAGCTTCAGAAATACAATGGCTTGCTCATGGCAGATTTGGCCTCTCTGGATCAAGAGCCGTTGATTACCAATGAGCATGTGAATGAACTGGAGTCAATAATTGACGGCATTGAGGCAAAGATTCCGTCTTTGCATGAGTTCCTGATTGCGGGAGAATCCCAGGGAGGCTCATGTTTGGATTTGGCCAGAACCTTTATAAGAAGAGCTGAAAGGGCTATTTTGGACCTGGCGGAGCAGGAGATAGTCCATGATAGTGACAGATTATATATTAACAGGGTTTCAGACCTGTGCTTCGTACTTATGAGACTTGAGGAAAATCGGTGAAATAATCGGAGCTCCAAAATTTTGGGGCTCCTTTTTAATGAGTATTTTATTGAAAACTGACTCTCTGGGTGTTTTGTACATAAAAGAGGATTTTGAAAAGTTTTCTCGAAGTTTTTAAGGTAATAGTTATAGGAGTTGGTTTTTGATGTTAAAAAAATGGAGAATTAAGCCCTATTCCGGGGAACGAACCGCAGAGCTGGCGGCTGAGCTGGGCATATCCCAGCTGCTGGCAGGGGCCTTGATAAATCGGGGAATTGATACCAGGGAAAAGGGAGAGATATTTCTTCATCCTGAAAGGTTTGAATATTGCGATCCCTATTTGCTGCCGGATATGGATAAGGCAATAGAGCGTATAGTTGACGCCATTGATAAAGGAGAAAATATTGCCATATATGGCGACTATGATTGTGATGGAATTACCGCCACCTCCCTGTTGATGATTACCTTTAAGGAGCTGGGGGTGAAGGTGGACTACTATATTCCTGACAGGCTCACAGAGGGATATGGCCTTCATGCTGATGCCATAGAGAAGCTGGTGGATAAGGGAATTGAACTTCTAATCACTGTGGACTGCGGTGTTAAATCCGTGGATGAAATAAAGAGCGTTGCCGGGCGAATGGACGTTATTGTTACTGACCACCATCTTCCGGGAGATGAGCTTCCGGAGGCAGTGGCTGTAGTGGATGCCCACAGAAAGGATTCCAAGTATCCATGCCCTGAGCTGGCAGGTGTTGGTGTTGCCTTTAAGCTGTGTCAGGCCCTTTGGCAAAGAATAAAGGGAGAGCCCCTCAATGACCGTGGCTTGGAGCTGGTTGCCCTGGGGACGGTGGCCGATGCGGTGCCCCTTACCAAGGAAAACCGAAGAATTGTAAGCTTGGGATTGAAGGCTATAGAAAACTCCAATATGGTGGGGGTAAAAGCCCTGCTGGTAGCTGCAGGATGCCTTGGTAAGCCTGTTACCAGTATGGTGGTGGGCTTTATGCTGGCCCCACGTATTAATGCAGCAGGGAGGCTTAGCAGTGCAACACTGGGAGTTGACCTTTTGACTGCTGTGGACAGCACCAAAGCGGATGCCATAGCATTGGAGCTTAATGGTATCAATGAAGAACGGAAAAAGCTGAAGGATGATATGCAGCAGGAGGCTGAGGAACAGCTTAAAGGTATGGACGTGGACAATACCAGAGTGTTGGTAGTAGCCGGAGAGGACTGGCACCATGGCGTTATTGGACTAACAGCAGCAGGGCTGGATTCCAAATATTATAAGCCAACCATTGTTATCAGCTTGAAGAATGGCATAGGAAAGGGCTCTGCCCGTAGTATAGAGGGCTTTAATCTCTATGAGGCCCTGGAACATTGCAAGGATGTGCTGGTGCAGTTCGGTGGTCATGAAGGGGCGGCAGGTCTTACAATTAAAGAAGAAAACATTCCAGAGTTCAGACGGCTTATGGAGCTTGAGGCCAAGCGCCAGATGGCAGCAGAGCAATACATTCCATTTTATGAATTGGATCAGGAGATTTCCCCATTGGATGTTACCATGGAAATGGTGGATGAACTAGCGTTGTTGGAGCCCTGCGGCATGAAAAATGATAGTCCGTTATTTGGCTGTAAGGGCGTCAGGACTGCTTATGCTTCCTATATGGGAACAGAAAACCGCCACATGCGTTTTAGCATTACAGACGGTAATCGTTATGTAAAGGCTGTTGCCTTCAATATGAATGAGGATCTTGATAAAATGAATTCTCAGCCTCAGAATCTTGTATATGAACTGGGGATAAACGAATGGGAAGGCAACCGTAACCTTCAGTGTATAGTAAGAAGTCTGGACACTCCTCTGGAGGATGAAAAGCCTATAAACGTTGACAGGGAGTTTTTAAAGGAGCTTTATCTGTATCTCAAACAGTGTAACGATGAAGAAAAGCCCGTGTTAAAGGATCCGGCCTGGCTGGCTATGAGGATGCGTATGGATGGCAGACAGTCAGAGAGCAAGGCTACAGAATATGGATTAACAATATTTCAGGAGCTGGGGCTGATGAGTGTGGATAATGCTGGTGTGTGTCATTTGGTGGAAGGCACCGGCAAAATGAATTTACAGGACTCTGAGACCTTTTGCCGTCTCAATGGATAGTTTAGATAATCTTATGATTAAAGCATGGGGGATAGCCAGGTGCTATTCCCTTTCCTTTATGATGTCTCCGAACCTCGTGTGATGCGAATCTGGTCCTGTAAGGAAAACGCTAATTGGAATATTTGCCTGTGGCAAAATTTGAACAATGGCGTTATAATTATTAAAAGTTTGACTTTAATTTGTGTTTTGAATGGCGGTGATAACAATGGATGCCAATTCAACTTCTGTAAATGTGAATATTTATACCCCAGTTCCAGCCGGAGCAACGGCGGATGTTACAATTGATGATATTATAAATGCGTTGTTGAAATACCAGCCCAATGCGGATGTGGACCTCGTCCGCAGGGCTTATGAACTGGCTCACTCGGCCCATGAGGGGCAGAAAAGGGCTTCTGGTGAAGAATATATTATTCATCCTCTCTGTGTGGCCAAGATACTCACAGAGCTTCAGATTGATGCCGTAACCATTACAGCAGCTCTGCTACATGATGTGGTGGAGGATACCATCTACGATATTAAGCAGATGGAGGAAATGTTTGGTCCTGAAGTGGCCATGTTGATTGACGGTGTTACCAAATTGGGCAAAATTAAATTTCAGTCCAAGGTGGAGCAGCAGTCAGAGAACTACCGCAAGCTGTTTTTGGCCATGGCCAAGGATATTCGCGTAATTATTATAAAGCTGGCGGACCGGCTTCATAATATGCGTACCCTGAAGTTCGTGAAGGAGGAAAAACAGCAGCGTATTGCCCGGGAAACCATTGAGGTTTATGCACCCTTGGCAAATCGTCTGGGTATTTCCAGCATTAAATGGGAGCTGGAGGATTTGTGCCTGCGCTATCTTGACCGTGAGCATTACTATGATCTTGTGGAAAAGGTCAAGCAAAAGCGGCAGGAGCGTCAGCGTTTTATTGAGGATTCTATTTTACAGATTCATACTAAGCTCATAAGAAGCGGCATAAAAGCAGAAATCAGCGGTCGTGCCAAGCATTTTTACAGTATTTACCGCAAGATGAAGCGGGATAATAAGGATATAAGTGAAATTTATGACTTGTCAGCTATCCGGGTTTTGGTTCAAAGTGTCAAGGACTGCTATGCGGTTCTTGGTGTTATCCACGCCATGTGGAAGCCGATTCCGGGGCGGTTCAAGGATTATATTGCCATGCCAAAATCCAACGGCTATCAGTCATTGCATACCACTGTTATGACCCGTGGCTTTCCGTTGGAAATTCAGATTCGTACCTTTGCCATGCACAAGATTTCCGAGTACGGCGTTGCGGCCCATTGGAAGTACAAGGAAAATGGCAGGGGAGCCACTGCAGCCAATGATTACGACAAAAAGCTGTCCTGGCTGCGTCAGATGGTAAATCTCCAGCAGGAGCTTAACGACCCAAGTGAGTACATTCAGGCCTTGAAAATGGATATTTTCTCCGACGAGGTGTTTGTATTTACTCCCCGGGGGGATGTTATTGACCTTCCAAAGGGGTCTGTACCAATTGATTTTGCCTACAGAATCCATACGGAAATCGGTCATCACTGCGTTGGTGCCAAGGTAAACGGCAAGATTGTGCCATTGGAGTACAAGCTGAAAAACGGCGATATTGTTTCCATTATTACCAACAAGGCCAATCAGGGGCCAAGCCGTGACTGGCTTAATATTGTGGCAGCATCAGATACCAGGAGCAAGATTCGTGGCTGGTTCAAGAAGGTACGCCGCGAGGAAAATGTGGCCAAGGGCCAGGAGCTTCTGGAGAAGGAAGGCAAGAAGCTGGGCTATGAACCTAAGGACCTTCTTCGCGATGAGTGGCTTAATGAGGTATGTCTCAGATTTAATATTAATAATGCCGAGGATTTATTGGCAGCCATTGGCTATGGTGGTGTTACCGTAAGCGGGGTTATTGCCAAGCTCATTGAGCTGCATAAAAAGCTGGTGAAGGAGAATACTCCACAGGATGTTTCTGAAATGCTGGAGAAGCTGAAGCGTCCTCAGGGGCAGGGATCATCCAAGAAGTCCAGGGCCAGCCATGGAATTTTGGTTGAGGGCGAAGGCGGTATGCTGGTGCGTCTTGCCAAGTGCTGTAACCCGATTCCGGGAGATCCGATTACTGGATTTATTACCAAAGGACGTGGCGTATCTGTTCATCGTGCGGATTGTCCGAATGTGGCAGTTACCAGTGATGCGGCCACCAGAGTTATTGCCGTAAACTGGGATGTGGGCCTTGACCGTGACTATACAGTAGAGATCGAGATTCACTGCAATGATAATCCTGGTATTTTGGCAAGTATTTTGGCAGTTCCTACAGAAATGAAGATTAATGTTTCCTCTGTAAATGCCAAGACTAACCGCAACAATAAGACTTCCATGATTATTCTGGGTATTGAGGTTCATGCTACTTCTCAGGTGGAACAGATTATGGCTAAAATCCGTCGTTTGAAGGATATTTACAGCGTAAGCCGTGCCATGACCAGCAATCCGGATAAGCGCAATGACTGATGGGAGGTTCGCAGCCTATGGATTTTTCTGTAAAGAGCTTTGAGGTGGGCCCTGTGGCCGCTAATTGTTATATACTTAAAGACAACAGCTCCAACGAGGGAATGGTAATAGATCCCGGCGGAAATCCGGAGAAGATATTATCCGCCATTAAGGAAATGGGCGTAGAGGTGAAGCTCATTGCCCTGACCCATGGTCACTTTGACCATATCGGGGGACTGGATAAGGTGAAGAAAGCCTTGAATGTGCCTGTGGCAATTCATGAGGAAGATGGGGAAATGCTGACAGATGCAAAGAAGAATTTGTCGGCATTTGTAGGTGCACCAGGCGAAATGGAAGGAGCAGAGGTGCTGTTGAAGGATGGTGACAATATTTCCTTTGGTGGCTGCAGCCTCAGGGTTATCCATACTCCGGGACATACCCCAGGCGGTGTGTGCTTCTATGGGGGAGGTGCCTTATTTAGTGGTGATACCCTCTTTGTCGGCTCCATCGGCCGCACGGATTTCCCCGGCAGCAGTACCGAGGAAATTTTGGATTCCATACGCAACAGGCTGGCAAAGGTATCCGATGCCACCAAGGTCTTCCCAGGCCACGGCCCGGCTTCAACCATGGGAATAGAGCGGGAAACAAATCCATTTTTCTGAAAAATTGATAATTTATACGCAAGATACCCTGCAGCTTTGTAATTGAAGCTACAGGGTATTTTTTTGGAAATTGCACATTTCTGATAAAAAACTTGATTTATAGAATATGTGTTTTATATAATAGAGATAAAAGAATTGTTGTTCTGTTTTGAGGACGTAAGAAAGGCAGAAACGGATAATGAGTGAAAAAATGGAAAATATGCAGCTGTTTGAGGACCAGCCTATTCGCACTGCTTGGAATGAGGCGGAGGGAGAATGGTATTTTTCTATTGTGGATGTGGTGCGGGTATTAACAGAAAGTGATAATCCGCAAACGTATTGGCGTGTTCTGAAAAAAAGATTAAAAGATGAAGGAAATGAAACCGTTACAAATTGTAACGCATTGAAAATGAAAGCCGCCGATGGTAAACGTAGACGTACTGATGTGGCAAATACAGAGCAGCTGCTGCGTATTATACAGTCAATACCATCGAAAAAGGCAGAACCGTTTAAATTATGGCTGGCCCAGGTGGGCAAAGAGCGTATTGATGAAACCCTCGATCCGGAGCTTATAGCTGATAGATTGGTGGTTACCTATGAACGAAAGGGATATACCAAAGAGTGGATCAATCAGCGACTTATGTTAAGCATAACCAAGTTTATTGAAAGAAAATTATTTCTTAAGGTCAACAGGGATAAAACCGTTGTGGCACACATAAACAAGGTAAAATTCCTTGGATATGGGTTTTACATTTACAAGGGAAAATGCCGTCTGAGGCTTCATTCTAAATCCAAGACGAAGATGAAAAGCAGACTACGCGAAATTCTAAACCGTAACAAAGGGGTTAGTAATGAGGCGCGTCAAAGAAAATATCTACAATTTATAAGTGGTTGGCTTCAATATTTCAAAATGGCCGACATGAAGGAGATATTAAGAGAAACTGACGGCTGGATTAGGCGCAGGATTAGAGCGGTGTACTGGAAACAATGGAAGAAGGTAAAAACGAGATACCGCATGATACACAGGTATAACATCTCTGAGTGGAAGGTACACGAGCTGGCAAATTGTCGCAAAGGCCCATGGCGAGCGGCACTGATGCTGAACCAAATTCTTTCAGATAAAGAAATAGCCAGCCAAGGCTATACACCTATGACTAGCTATTATCTGCAAATTTTTGAAAACTAGAGAACCGCCGTGTACCGAACGGTACGCACGGTGGTGTGAGAGGTCGGGAAATTTATTCAAATTTCCCTCCTACTCGATTAATTGTGAAAATGGTGGGCAATAAAGAGGTTCGAAGGAGTGCTTAAAATTGTTACTATCTAAATATAATATATATCTATATGCGTGATACATAATAATATTATCTGGTTTTATATACACACAATAGATATTTAATAATAATCGTGATATAATCAAAATATCAAAAAACGACATCTGCGTTGTTTTTACATTTTTTATAATATGTTATACTTTAGGAAAGGATGATCTGTATGGGCCTGCTTGAATTTGACCCGCCCCAAAGGTATCTCGAACTTATTGGGCAGTTTCGCCTTATTGATGACACCTTTTTTGATGTGTGCTTTGATGGCAATATCGAAGGTATGCAGCTTTTGCTGCGTATATTCTTCCATCGGGATGACATTATTGTAAAAGAGGTTATATCTCAACGTTCAGCCACTAATCTTTATGGACGTAGTACCAGTTTTGATGTAATTGCTGTGGATAGCAAGGGGAAAATTTACAATGTTGAAATTCAGCGTTCCAATGAAGGCGCAAATCCCAAAAGGGCCAGATTTAATAACTCACTAATAGATTCCAGGGAAATTAACAAAAATACAGCATATAAGGATTTCCCGGAAGTTTGGATTATTTTCATTACTGAACATGACATTTTCGGTGCGAATTTACCGATGTATCATGTAGAGCGAAATATTATGGAACTCAACAAACCTTTTAGTGACGCTGCTCACGTTATCTATGTAAACGGTGACTACAAAGCAAATGATGAATTAGGACTGTTGATGCGTGATTTCTTCTGTCCTGATCCATCTAAAATGCATTATCCGGAATTAGCAAAACGTGTAGATTTCTTTAAAAATGATGAGAAGGGGGTGTCCACCTTGTGTGAAATAATGGAAAAGCTACAGGAAGAGGGCCGTCGTGAGGGCCATCAGGCTGGACTCGCTGAGGGTGAAAAGATTGCTGACCGTCGCACTGCCTCCAAATTGCTCGCCAAAAATATGTCCGTTGAAGAAGTATTGGAATGTGTTAATTTGTCTAAAGATGAAATTTTGGAGCTTGCTGGTCAGAACTAATTCGCATTGCATAGGGCTAATGCCGCTGGCGGCCTAAAACTTAATATGCCAATAAAAAAGGACTACATCCGTGAGGGCTGTAGTTCTTTTTAATTTGATTTCCATATTAGTTATGGAAAATATTGAATTTTTGCGTTATGACGAGTAAGCTTTTGGGCTCGTCGAAACGTCTAATAGGAAGAATTTCCATCTAGTTATGGAAATTCTTGAACAATTACGTTATAATACAATAATTGGAGTGTAAATTGGGAGAGTAATGTTAATTACAAAATTTTGGCATGCGGGGGATATAGAAATGCGTGATGGATTTAGCATTGAAGAACTGAAAAAAAGACTCCAGAACAGCCGGTACAAGCTGACTCATCAGAGACAGGACGTGCTGGAGGTTTTCTTAAATAGTACAGGAGAACACCTTAGTGCTGAGGAAGTACACCGTACTCTCCGAGATAAGGGATATGACATTGGTCTGGCCACTGTATATCGTACTCTCGAATTAATGTGCAGCCCTGAAATGAACATTCTCCAAAAGATGGAATTCGGTGAGAAGCGTGCCCGTTATGAGCTGAAGAAAATCGAGGAAAATGGTCATCAGCACCATCATCTTATTTGCAAAAATTGCGATAAGGTTATAGAATTCTCTGAGGATATGCTGGAGGGGTTGGAGCAGAAGATTGCTGAAACCTGTAACTTCAACATTATCGATCATCAGGTGCTATTCTACGGATACTGTCAGGAGTGTGCCAAGAAGCTTGAAAATTAAAGAGTTTACCCTAAATAGTGAGGACCAGGTGGTGGTCAAGGTTGTCCGCGAAGTCCTGAATCTTTTTAAGATTGAGACAGGCTGCCAGGAAGACTACTGCTGGGAGACACTGAATATAGAAAATAACCTTAAGCCGGGTGATGTGCCTATTGTGGAAACCATTATTACCATGAATGGTATGGCGGGGGAGAGAGTTCATCTCACCCAGACTACCAGAGGACGCAGTGATGAAAGGTTTGCTGCCGGTAAGCATCGCCTGATAAAGCTGAATCTCTATCAGCTCTTTAGGAAGGAATTTGGCTTTGAGGCTGCCCCTTGGGGAATTCTTCACGGGGTTCGTCCCACCAAGATAGTTCATCGCCTTTTGGATGGTGGCCTATCCAGGGATGAGGTGGTGGAGCGCTTGCTTCACGATTATGAGGCCAGTGAGGAAAAGGCAACCACCATTGTGGATATGGCTATTCGTCAGCTGCCATTTTTGGCAAAATCTGATGAAAAGACTATCAGTATTTATGTGGGTATTCCCTTCTGTCTGAGCCGTTGCCTCTATTGTTCCTTCCCAGCCAATATTCTTCCAAAAGAGGATGGCCTAAAGGAGTTTATGGAGGTATTCCATAAGGATTTGGCGGCAGTAAAGCAGGCCGTGGCTGACTATGGCTTTAAGGTTCAGTCCATTTATGTAGGCGGAGGTACTCCCACCAGCCTGCCGGATAAATATTTCCGGGAAATGCTTAGTGCAGTACGGGAGGCTTTTTACTGTGAGCATACTATTGAGTTCACTGTAGAAGCCGGACGTCCAGACAGTATGTCCCCGGATAAAATTCAGACCATGGTGGATATGAATGTCACCAGAGTCAGTGTAAATCCGCAAACCATGCAGCCCCGTACACTAAAGCGTATTGGGCGCAATCATACTCCGGAGGCCATTGTGACCATGTTTAACGACTTAAGGTCGGCTGGCATTCCGGAAATAAATATGGACCTTATTATTGGCCTTCCCGGTGAAGGGGTGGCTGATATTGAGGATACAATGAAGAAAATAGTGGCCCTTGGCCCGGATGACATCACCCTTCATTCTCTGGCACTGAAACGGGGTTCAGTTTTAAAAATGAACCTTGAGGAATACGAGCTGCCGGATGACAAGACCTGTCGGGAGATGTTCCATACTGCCATGAGCTATATTGATGAGGCTGGCATGAAGCCATATTACCTCTATCGTCAGGGGTACATGAGCGGTCAGCTGGAAAATGTTGGCTGCTGCCGTGAAGGGGCAGAGAGCATTTACAATATCCAGATAATGGAGGAACATCAGACCATACTTGGTATTGGCGGGGCGGCCACCAGCAAGGTGGTAAATTTCCGTGAAAAGCGGCTGAAATCTTCATTTAATGCCAAGGATCTGATTACTTATCTAAGGGATATTGATATTTACATTGATAAAAGGGCAAAGCTGATAGCTGAGGCTTACGGCGGTCCTGAATAATAAATAGATTGCAATACCTTGCTTTTTACAAAGCAAAGGAGGTTTTATAAGATATGTTGACAAATGCTCCACGGGGCACCAAGGAC
>NZ_JAZTZI010000090.1:0-5238 GCF_045637405.1 Anaerovibrio sp. | reverse complement strand
CTTTAGAAGAAAAATCTTCCAATTAGCGTTTCAACGAGCTGGGAGATATGCTCACCAGCTGTTGTAGTTTGTTTTCCCCCACCTAAAGAGGAAGGGGACATCTTAAAGCTCGTTATATTGCACCTCCATAATGCATGTCTTATAAAAATATTTATCTTTGGTCATAATATATCAAAGTCAATGTACATTATATTGCACATTAAAACTCCCAGATGATTTTATACAATCCGGGAGTCTGATAATTAAATATTTACACTATGCCAAAACATATACCGTTAATCTGCCACGGCCTACTGACACAATTTTCCCCTTTTCCTTTAACCCCCGTAAAATTCTTGTTGCTGTGGAAAGGCTGACCCCAAGTGTTTTCTCTACATCTTGGCGGGTAATCTGCCCTCTTTCACCAATCAGTTCTATTATCTTGGCATCCACACTACTTTCCCAATGCTCTGTAACATATTTATGGCTATCCTCATACACCACATTTTTCTTTTCATGATATGCCAAATTTGGCATGGTAACTTTAAATGCTCCCTGAACAGCCTCAAACTTAGGCTTCTTATGATATGGATTGAAAACATCAGATTCGCTGTTTTCTGACGCATAGCCTGCTTGCATCTTGCCAAAACCCGTGCCATACATTTCAATTAGTTTGAGTCGATAGAAAATATTGGCCAACTTTGGATTTCTACAAACAGATACACCATTCATAGCCATTTCCAGGGTAATATCCGTTGGTAACCCACCATAGGATAATATCTCCATCCTATCGGAGAAAAAACTGATCTTGGTACTTACATTTACAGAAGAATAATCTCGGTGGACTACTGCATTTATCAAGGCCTCCCGCAAGGCAACCGGCGGATAGCTTAACTGATCATGACGATACAGTCCATTAAAGGTAGCAGAGATATGATTATTCAGCTCAATATACCTGTAGGCTTCGTTCATTTGCTTAAAAACAGAACCGGAAAATTCTTCCCTGTCCTGAAAATTCAGACAGTCTACTCCTTTAAATACTGCTCCCTTTATAATATGAGGACACTGGTCCGACACCAGCAGTCCAAGATTGGTATACATGCCATCTTTATTCTTTATCCCCAATGAATACATCTGGGACTCTCCAAAATCCAAGCTGCGCTTTCCAAATTCTTTTATTATTTGATCAAAGGTTAACTCCTGCTCTATGGATAGCATATCTTCAAAATTTCCAAAGGATTCACTTATCATTCTTTTTATAATATATGTACTGGCAGGGTTAGAGGCAGAACCGTTACGAATATATACTCCATTTGGCACAAGGCCCTTATCCCTTAGATAATATGGACAATCTGGCCCTTTCTGAATATCTATCTGAACAATATTCTTGCCACCTATTTCCAAAGTTTTGCCATTAATAAAGCTCATAATATCAGGACGTACAGAATCTCTGGCACTATTTAAGATTGAAAGCATTACCTCATCAGGATTATCCAAGCCGATTATTTCCCCGGAATCCTCCACCCCAATATAAATAGTACCGCCATCTGTATTGGCAAAGGCCACAATTTCTTTACGAATGTCTTTGATATATTCCCGTTTCAGTTCTACAGTATCACTTTCGCTAAAAATCATCTTCCTCACCGTCCTTCTATTTATATTATATTCTTTATAATCTTTCTATTCAATAGTGACTACTATGATTATATAGATTATACATTAATTCTTATTTATGACAAGCAAAAATTCCCAGATGATTTTATGATCACCTGAGAGTAAAACAACCTTATGTTCTATACTGCTTCTTCATCATTTTTTAGTGACGGCTCCAGCAAATCCTCCATCTGACAATGAAGAGCCTTGCTGAGCTTATAAAGTGTGATAGCCGAGGTTTTATTAATATCGCGCTGCCCTTGTTCAAAAAGTTGTATTTGCCTTAATGGTACATCTGCTTCTTTGGCCAGCTCTGACTGGGATAATCCGCAGTTATCCCGTCTTGCTCGCAATCGGGTCTGAGAATACGCCTTTCCCATAAGCCGATTAATTTGCTCTACAAAATGGGAAATATTCATTTCATGGTACACGGAATACATTCCAATTATCTCTTCCAAAGAAATCACCTTAAAAATATCCCCAAAGGAAACATCTGCATACCACTGATAGTACGCCAATGCCCATCCTGACCAATATTCCGGTGATTTATCAACATACATAATATCCTCAATATCAGGATATGATATATGAGCTTCATCCAAAATCTGTCTGGCCAGTTCACATCCATTCATCCCAGCCACATAACGAGGATTTCCCTTGGCAAATTGTCGTACACTGGCACTTACCATCAGCACCTTAGCAAAATCATTAGGCTCGATTTCCAGAGACATAATGGCAAAATCCACCGCATGCCCCAATATATTCTGAGCACTGTCCACATACATTTCATCGTAAGCGCGAATCGCCATTTGTTATCCCTTCCCTCATAATATCCAGCATATAAATCTCTGATACACTATCAGTCTGAGTTCTGCTTTTACGATATGACCTTCTGGCCTCCCTGTCCCTGACAGATTTTTTCTCATACCACAGGTTGGCTTCTGCCGGCTCGGCCCCTAAAAATTTAATGTGGTTGTAGGCTTTCTCACTTTTTAAAACAATTTGTTCTCCCAGCTTCCCCAACCGCATGGCCTCAGACAGCTTATTTAAAGATATTGTTCCTGCAATAAAATCCTGGGCAAAACTAAAATATGAATCATCTGCCCGATAGCCAATAATCACATCATATTTATCAGGATCAATAAAAAAGTGCTGCTGCAGATAATTCTTGGCATCTTCAGCAATACTGCCACTTTGCCAATAGCTGCGATATTTAGTCAATAATGCAAGCCAATTAAGGATATTGTACTCTGATGAATTCAAATTTAGAATGGCCAGTTCCTCCAAGTCCAATTCATAGCGATTGGCAAAGCCATCCGTATTCTTGGCACAGGCCCACTCTTTGGCAAGCTCCAGGCTTTCCGTGGTATAAAAGCCATGACCATAATCATTATTTCGTTTACCGCCGTGAAATACAGGTGTTTTAACAATATGATCAGAACCATGGTAAACAATCATACAGCCACCTCCCTTGCAATAATTATATCGCTAAAGAGATATACCAACAAGTTTTTTTATCCATTTAATACCACACATTTTTTACCATACTTCCACATATTATTCCCACAAAAAAGACGCAAAAGCAAATATAACATTGTGCATTCGTTTTTGCGTCTGAAAAATACAGCCACATATTATCTTTGTGTTTTTTCAATTTCACTAATCGTGCTTAATGTATCTTTTGCAGAGATAAACAAAATTCCTGTACCGCCGGCATTTTCCCACTCTATTTGCCAATCCATATCTTTTAAATCATCAATATATGACTTAACAGTGCGCCGGTCACAGGTAATTTCATGATCTTTTTCCAAATGTTCAATGATTTCCTGCTGGGTCAGGCCATGTTTTTCATCCGTATACTCCCGCAATATATTCAGGATACACATATTAACTTTCTTCTTGCTGCCATACATATTCTCACCTGCTTTTATTATTCAAAGTTGTCATTTGATTTCACGTCAAAACTGCATTCTTTATACTAATTATCGTTCCCTGAACATAATATATCAAATCCAATGTACAAAATTTTGCACATAAAGGTACTAAGGATAAAAAAAAAACAGCCACCCGCTAGGATGGTGGCTGTTTATTCATCAAGGTCCATAAAACGCCTATGAATAATTAAATGTAATCAATAGGCAAAGCTATGGTTCGTTCATTTAGCCATAAGGGCTGTTCATACATACAGAGGATTGTTCCCAAGCCGCGTTGGCGACCTTTTATTTTATCAATAACATCAAAAGTGTTGGCCATACTTAGTTTTGGGTTTGCAGACATTTTTATTTCTATAGGATATATGACATCCCCATCCTCAATCAACAGATCAATTTCGGATTCACGGCTGGCTGATTTGTCTTTACCACGATAATAGGTAACTTGCATCCGATAGTCTAGACCACTGTTAGTAAATGATTTTAGGATTTCCGATACCACGAAGGTTTCAAACAGTTCTCCTGCCATGGCTCCATTCATGGCTGTTTCCGGACTTTGATATTTGGTGAGGAAACATACTAGGCCTGTGTCACGGAAATAGAGCTTAGGTGTTTTAATAGCTCTTCTCAAAGCAGAATTAGAGAATGGTTGCAATATGTATATAAGTCCAGATGCTTCGAGAATAGATGTCCATTCTTTGGCAGTAGCAGCAGTGATATCAGCTTGTTCAGCAACCTTGCTGTAATTAAGCATTTGACCAGTACGGGCTGCCATGGCAGTCAAAAACCTCATAAATTTCATGTGATCCTTAATTTTAGTTAAATCATTGACATCACGGCTAAGATAAGTTTGTACATAAGAAGAATAGAACATCTGCCAATCCACATCATTTTCATAAAGAGCAGGATAACTCCCTCTGTGTATTAGCTGCCATATATTGAAATGACTTTTCCGTGAATGGCTGCGACTAGAAATATATTCCTTATTAGGAATAAAAGGTTGATTAAAATCTATTCCATCTACTTCCCGGAGAGATAATCCAGAAAGCTCGAAAATGGCAATCCGTCCAGCTAATGATTCAGATACATGCTTCATCAGTTGGAATGACTGAGAGCCAGTCAAGGCAAATAATCCCTTTTCATTGCTTTTGTCACATTCTATTTTGATGTAGGGAAAAAGCTCCTGTATATATTGCACTTCATCCAAAGTAATAGGACAACGGTTATTAAGAAAGAACATACCTGGCTCATTCTGAGCTTGAGATAAAAGCAATGGATTATCAAAAGTTATGTAATTTTGGTCTGGAAAAACTTCCTTTAGTAGAGTTGATTTTCCGACCTGTCGTGAGCCTGTAACTAATAAAGCCTTGAATGATTTATTTGCTTTTAAAAGACTTTGCTCAATATGGCGTTTTATATAGGACAAAACAAACACCTCCGACTAATTTATAGTTCAATTATAAATTAGTCGGAGGTGCAGGTCAATAACAATCAAACCTTGTTATATTTCAGCAGCTGCTGGCTTGTTGGTATTGCCAGATTTCTTGCTTTCCGCAATGTTACGCATGGTTACCCACAATGGGCTTGCGATAAAGTTTGATGAATAACAGCCGCTGAAGAAGCCGCACAGCAGTGCAAAGGCGAAATCCTTGGTGGTGTCGCCACCGAACCAGTA
>NZ_JAZTZI010000089.1:0-6011 GCF_045637405.1 Anaerovibrio sp. | reverse complement strand
ATAGCCAACAAAGTCGATACCAAGCAATATTTGGAATACATCTTTACGAACATGTCCCAGGAAGGATCCTTAAAGGACGACGCTGTTCTGCCAAAATATCTTCCATGGAATGTGAACCTGCCAACTGAAGAATAATGACACTATACTATGACGCAGCCTACGGGCTGCTTTTTATTTGCTATTGAGGCATATTATATTTTGACGCTTACAGTAAAACTATTTTTTAGCCTACTTTATCAATTTTTAGTCTTTTTTAGAACACATTTTTGTTGTTTTTAAAAAGCCGGAAGCCCTTGATATACTTGGGTTTCCGGCACTTTTATTTTCTGTTAATTAGTGCTACGCTCTCAACGTGGCTGCTGGCCACAAACATATCCACTGGCTGGACTTTTTCAGCCTTGTACCCCAGCTTATCCAAAATTTCCAGATCCCTTGCCAAGGTGGCAGGGTTGCAGGAGACATATACAATACGGTTTGGCTTCATATTGGCAAAGGTTTTTAATACCACCTCTGTACAGCCGGCCCGTGGCGGGTCTACCACGATTACGTCTGGACGGATGCCCTGATTATAGAGTCTTGGCATTACCTTAGTACAGTCACCCACTATAAATTCAGTATTCTTAACATTATTTTCCCGGGCGTTTTTCTCCGCATCCTTAATAGCTGGACTTACTATTTCTACACCATAAACCTTATGGGCCTTCTGAGCCAGATAAAGGCTAATAGTACCCGTACCGCAATAAGCATCAATTACTGTTTCCTTACCAGTAAGCTGAGCAAATTCCAGGGCCTTGTCATAAAGTACCTCCGCCTGCCTGGTATTAACCTGAAAAAATGAACGGGCAGAAACATTAAAGCTAAATTTCCCCAGCTTGGCCTTAATGGTTGGACGACCCCATAACAGCTTGGTTTCCCGTCCCAAAATCACGTTATTGCGGTAGGTCTGGATATTTTGCTGGAGGCTCACCATCTGTGGCAGACGACTGCGGAGCATCTTAATTATCTCCTTTTCACGGCTCAGCTGCTTGGTGGCAGTTACGAGCACCACCATAAGCTGTCCCTTTTCTCCGATGCGGGCCACCACATGGCGCATTACACCGGTATGACGGTCCTCATCGTATACAGGAATATTCAGCTTATCTATTACCTCGCGCACCGCACTGATGGCCTCGTTATTGATTTTATCCTGAATCATACAGTCAGAGGAATCAATAATTTTATGAGTTCCTTGGGCAAAGCAGCCAATAATGGTCCTTCCCTTTTCGCGCCCCACTGGAAATGCCACCTTATTGCGGTAATTCCATGGTTCCTTGGCTCCAATAGTTGGCAATACAGGTAAGTTCTTAAGATGACCTATGCGTTCCATGGCATCCTTGACCTGCTGATGCTTGGCCTTTAGCTGCCCCTCATAGGAAAGGTGCTGCAGCTGGCAACCACCACACTCCTTGTAAATACTACAGGAAGGTACTACCCGATCAGGACTTGGCTTTAACACCTTCACCAGCTTACCGGTGGCATAGCTTTTCTTTACCTCAGTAATTTTTACAGTAAGCTCCTCCTCAGGAAGTCCGCCCACCACAAAAACAGTGAAGCCTTCAATACGTCCCACGCCTTCACCACTGCTGCCTAAGCTATTGATTTTTATATTGTATTGCTTTCCCTTTTCTACAGGAACCTTTGCCATTTATTTTCCTCCAAAACATAAAGAGGGCGTCACCCTCGGAATAATTGCATGGTTTATTATACCACAAACATCCGTGACTGACGCCACACCTGAATAATTACTTTTTTAAGTTGGCCTTACTTTTTGAACTGAACCTTGAACAACAGATCAGTTGGCTTATCCAACAACAGCTTTGCCCCGTTTTTCAGGAGCTCATCATCCTTGCGGAAGCCCCACTTGGCTCCTATTGGATAAAATCCCGCATTGACCGCCGTCTGCATATCCACGCCACTATCTCCTACATAAACCACTTTGTCAGGCTCCACACCGATTTCCTTGCAGATTTCCTTACAGGTGGATGGATCCGGCTTTCTTGGATGACCAGGACGATCTCCCATAACTACCTTAAAGGTTCCTGGCTCAAACAAAATGCTGATAATAGTCTTTGCCGCATCCATTGGCTTATTAGTGCAAACAGCCATAGGAACATCCTTTTCGACAAGCTTTAAAAGCAATTCACGGACACCAGTATATGCACGGGTCTTATTCAGCACCTTGCCATTATAAATCTCCTTAAATTTTGCCAATGCCTTTTCATAAAAAGATCTGTCCTCGGATTTGTCAATTGGCAATGCTCTTTCCACAAGCTTGCCAATGCCATTTCCTACAAAATACTTGTATGCTTCTACATCATGATTTGGTAAATCGTAAGCTGTCAGCATTTCATTACAGCTATCAGCCAAATCGTCGATGGAATTAATCAGGGTTCCATCTAAATCAAATATTACTGCTTCATAGCGCATATCTCTTCTCTCCGCCTCTTTCTACACAAAAAACCTCTCACAGCAAGTAATATTCTATATTAAAAAGAAAAATCCTGCAAATATTAAAAAAATGTTAATTTCTTTGGTCAGCCTCCATGAGTACACTAAGAATATCTACTTCCCCTGTTAATAAATTTTCCCTATCTCCGCTGTGATGCCTAAGGACAATATCTGCCTCATGTATAAGCCCCAGCTTCATCAATTCTGCACAGCCAATTTCCGGGTGGTGATAATATCTGTACATAATATCCCTAAAGATATTGTCACTGGCCTTGTCACTATTTTTAACAGACCAGTCATTAAAAAATTTATCCAGTAAAACGCCGTAAGCCTTGCGAAAGCTGTTCATTTTCGGCCCACGACCAATATCATGCAGCAGGCAGCAGCGCCTCAAAAGGTCCATATCAACAGAATCGGACAAGCCTCTATATGAGGCAATTTCCATTGCAGTTTTCATAACATTCAGGCAATGACGCTGATCAGCTACTGTCATGTGATAAAAGGCCTGCTGAGCCTCAGGGGACAGCAGGTCATTTATTATATTCTGTTCTTCTTTACTGGGGCTCTTAGCCAGAATCCCCTTAAAAAACTGAACTATTCTACTCATATTTATTTTACGAATATCAGCTGCTGATATCCCTTTCCTGCACGATATTCCTCGGCATCCTGTTCCGTGGACGGCCCCATAGCCATTTCACAGGCTTCACCAGCCATACGCAGCTTCTGAATCGCCTTTATGGCCTCCGGCTCCTTGCCTGGTGCAAAGGCAACATATACATCACGTTGAGTTTGTGGTGCCTTCAAGCCATGTCGCTCCAAAGCCAGCATTACCCGCTCTATGCCGAAGGCAAAGCCTGTGGCCGACATGTCAGTGCCAAAATCCGTCAGCATGTTGTCATAGCGTCCACCACCACACAATGGGTAACCAAGGCCTGGGGTATATGCCTCAAACACCATGCCGGTATAATAGCTGAAATCACGGATTACACCCAAATCAAAGGTTATATAGTCGGAAACTCCATAGGCTTCCAAAAGATTGCAGATCTCAGACAGATTATCCAGGGCCTTACGGGACTGCTCATTGTTCACCATGGAATAGGCCTTCTTTAAAATTTCACGGTTGCCGTGAAGAAGTGGAATTTCCTTAACCATTTTTCTGGCATCTTCGGAAATATCCGCCTTATCAGCTATATTGTTAAGGCCTACCAAATCACGGTTTTCTATGGCTGCACGGATATTGCCCATTTCCTTGGAGCTTAAACCGCACTGCTTCATAAGACCATTAATAAAGTCCACCTGTCCGAGGCAAATAATAAAATCATTGAGTCCTGTCTTTTTCAGTGCAGAAATGGCCAAGGCAATTATCTCTGCATCAGCTGTTGCCTTATCACTGCCCAGCAGCTCAACGCCCGCCTGATGGAATTCGCACTGACGACCAGTCTGGGCCTGCTCATAACGAAATACAGAGCTTATATATGACAGCTTTAACGGCAGCTTATCCTCCTTCATTCGGGAAGCAGCTACTCTGGCAATAGGAGTAGTCATCTCATAGCGAAGAGCCATGGTACGGTTATTCTTATCAAAGAGCTTAAACATGTGAGGCTCTAAATTGCTGCCGTTGCCCATAGTAAGAGTGTCCAAAAATTCAACAGTTGGAGTCACTATTTCATCATAACCCCAAAGGTTGAATTCTTCAGCTATTGCTGCTTCAATGGCACGCTTGCCGGCAGCCTCACGAGGTAAAAAGTCTCTTGTACCATAAGGAATTTCCAAAACCATATCTCTATTTTCCATAGTCACTTCTCCTACGTCCAACTTGCTTTAATACTATTTTTTGTCCTTTAAACGATCAAATACCAGCGAATAGCCATCTGCACCATAATTAAGGCAGCGCTTCACCCTGCTGATGGTAGCTGTACTGGCTCCGGTACGACTTACAATATCATCATAGGTGTGATGATCCTGCAGCATACGGGCCACCTCCAGACGCTGGCTCATAGCCTTTATTTCGCTGATAGTGCAAATATCCTCAAAGAACTGATAGCATTCCTCCACAGTTTCCAATTTTAAAACAGCCTCGCAAAGCTGGTCGTTCAAATCATCCCTTAACTTAGGATTTACCATAAATACACCACCTGTAAATTAAGTATATGTTTATCATGCTTTCGTACTTTTATTCTTTTACACTTTACTTTGTGAAAATATAGATATATTATACAGCAACTATCCAAATTTTGCCATAGAAATATAGAAAAAAACCGTAAACTTCAAAATATAGTATGCCTCAACAGCAAATAAAAAGCAGCCCGTAGGCTGCGTCATAGTATAGTGTCATTATTCTTCAGTTGGCAGGTTCACATTCCGTGGGAGATATGTTTCTAAAACATAATCGTCCTTTAAGGATTCTTCCTGGGACATATTTGTAAAGATGTATTCCAGATATTCTTTGGTATCGACTTTGTTGGGCATACCGGACTAATGTGATTTCCTCGTTATGCCAGATACATACTTTCGATAATGGCCCTGGCCAATTCAGTATCACTCATACCCTTCATTTTCTTAGGCGCAGATACATATGCCGGCATGCGTTTTTTTATAAATTGTGTGTCGATATTGCCTGTACGAAAATAATTATCACGAAGGATTTTGTTATGAAGTGGCAAAGTGGTTTTTACTCCCTCAATGTGGAATTCATGCAGAGCACGCTCCATAATTTTTATGGCATCGCCACGATTGCGTCCGTGAACAATAATTTTTGCAATCAACGAATCATAATAAGGCTCGATGTCCAGACCCGCTGTTACACCGGAGTCAAAGCGTACCCGTGGACCGCTCGGCTCATGGAGAAAGGTAATATGTCCAGGGGATGGCATAAAGTTTTTATCCGGATCCTCGGCGTTGATGCGGCATTCGATGGCGTGTCCCGTGAAAGTTACATCATCCTGTGTAAAATCCAAGGATTCACCAGCGGCGATACAAATTTGTGTGCGTACCAGGTCAATACCGGTTACTACCTCCGTAATACCATGCTCAACCTGGATACGGGGATTTATTTCCATGAAATAAAATTCATTGTCAGCTAAATCCAGTAAAAACTCTACCGTACCGATATTGGAGTAATGAACACTTTTTGCGGCCTTAACAGCCAATGCTCCAACGCGGTCGCGCATATCCTGGGTCAGTGCAATAGATGGTGATTCCTCCAGTAGCTTTTGATTGCGACGTTGCAGGGAGCATTCACGCTCCCCAAGATGCAGAATCTCCCCGTAGTTATCTGCCACCACCTGTACCTCAATATGGCGTGATCTTTCAATGAAATGCTCGAAATAATATTTTTCTTTCGTAATATCCACCAGTAGCTTCAAGATATTTTTCAGGTCTTCTTCATCACGGGCGACACACATTCCTTTGCCTCCACCACCTGAAACTGGCTTCAGAATAACCGGATAACCGACCTCCTTGGCACTCCTGATGGCTTCCTCGTTGCTGTTCAGCGGATTGCTGCCCTTGGCCATTGGAATACC
>NZ_JAZTZI010000088.1:0-44984 GCF_045637405.1 Anaerovibrio sp. | reverse complement strand
TTCATGTCATTTTTCCTTTCTCACTTTTATGTGATTTAACAAACTATCTCTTCTACATATAAATTGAATAAGTAATTCACATAATCACTTTCTTCAAATAATCTTTGTGATGTGAAATCTCCATATTTTTGAATAAGTTCACCTATCGTTATTTCTTTTGCTTTTTGTAAAGCAACGATATCACTTTCTTGTATTCTTCTTATGATTTCTAAAGAAGAATCTTCATTGTTATTTCCAATCCTATGGATGCAATGACTTATTTGGCATTTAAGAACTCTGGCCTTCCTAAGAACAAGGTTATCGGTATGGGTGGCATGTTGGACAGCTCCCGTTTCCGTTATTTCCTTTCCCTTGCTCTGAAGGAAAAGGGCTATCCTGCTACTCCTACTGATATTGATGGTATGGTTATCGGTGGTCATAGTGACAAGACTATGGTTCCACTTGGATCTATCGCTACATACAAAGGTATCCCTGTTACTCAGTTCTTGTCTGATGCTGAGCTGGAGGATGCGATTGCAAAGACTAAGGTTGGCGGCGCTACACTGACCGGTCTGTTGGGCACTTCCGCTTGGTATGCTCCAGGCGCTGCTGCTGGTGAGCTGGTTAAGTCCATCATCACTGATGGCAAGAAGCTCATTCCTTGCTGCGTATACCTCGAGGGTGAGTATGGCGAGGATGACCTCTGCATCGGCGTTCCAGTTATTCTGGGCGAGAACGGCATTGAGAAGATTGTTGAGCTGAAGCTCGAGGGCAAGGAGAAAGAGCGTTTCGCTGAGTCCGTACAGGCAGCTCGCAACACTCAGAACAACCTGGGCGATGCACTGAAGAAGTAATTTTACTTCTAAACATCACATTTAATATGTACATGAAAGGTCTGCAGATTCCTGTGGGCCTTTTTTGTATATTTGAAAAGGATAAAAGTATACATGAATTTTTCAGAAAATAATGTTAATTTATAGGTAAATAGTACCGATATATGTGGCAAGAAGAGATAATTATTTAATTTTGGGGGCTTATGGTCGATGGTTTATTAAATTAAAAAAGTGAGGTGATCATCATGTTAGAGAAAATTGAGAGAGTAGCAAGAGTAAAAGGCGTTGACTGTGATGTGAACAGCCCATTCCTGCGGAAAAATAATCGTGATGATCAGGACAATGGTAAATCCCCGTTTCACAAGATGCTGAATGAAAAGATGAGACAGCAGAGGGAGGAGCCTCCGGTTTCTGAGGCTTACGTGCTGGATTGCCAGCAGGTAACCCAGTCATTATTCTATCAGGGTGGCGTGGATTTGCGATTCTTTAGAGGAGGAGCTGAAGCGTAAATGATATTAGATGACGAAAAGTATATGAATCTTGCCCTGGCTGAAGCTCAGAAGGCTTACGAGCTCGGGGAAGTTCCTATAGGTGCCGTCCTTGTGGCCAAGGACGGCACTACTGTTTCTGTGGGACATAATCTGCGTGAAACAGCTAAAGATGCCACAGCCCATGCGGAGATAGAGGCTATACGGGCGGCAAATAAAAAACTGGACAGGTGGCGTCTTTCCGGCACTACTCTTTATGTGACCATAGAGCCTTGTCCTATGTGTGCCGGGGCCATTGTGAATAGCCGTATAGATCGGGTGGTATACGGTGGCGCAGATATTAAGGCTGGGGCAGTGCATTCTATTTTTAATGTGCTGACCAACAGTAATCTTAACCATCAGACGGAGGTTACGGCAGGGGTACTGGAGGATAGATGCTGTGGCATAATGAAGGATTTTTTTAAGATGCGAAGGGAACAGAATAAAAAGAGAAAACAAAACAATACTTTGAGTTGTGAAAAAATAGACAAAGACACCTGTACTCTTGAAAAAGAATGATAAAATATTAATTGACAATTATATATTTTTTGAGTATGATACTAAGCATATTACATACAAAACCGACTAAAAGGGTTGGTAATGTATGAGAAGAAAGAGGGGGAAGGATATGTCTAGTGAAAATGATGTTCAGAAGAAGGCTCAGGAGGCCATAAAGCAGACTGATCAAAAGGCTCAGATAAAACAGATGATTTTATGGTTTTCAGCACTGATTGTGGGTGGAGCCTTGGGGTGGCTTAATATTCCTGTGCTTAACGATTTGTTCAATTTCGTTGCCACCGTATTTACCCGCCTGTTCCAGTTTGTGGCAGTTCCAACAATTGCTCTGGCAGTTATAACCACCTTGGCAACATTGGGCACCAAGAAGGAAACAGGCCGAATTTTTGGTCATGCTGTGGTATACACCATGCTTACCACCATTGCGGCAGCAGCTGTGGGCTTGGCATTATACATTTTTATTGCTCCGGAAAATCTGCCAGCAGATGTTATTGGTGCGGGAGTTGCTGAGGTACCAGATAAGTTGGGCAAGCTGTCATATTATGATCACTTTCTGTCAGTAATTCCGAACAATTTACTTCAGCCGTTTTTAGCTGGCAATGTGTTATCTATTCTCTTAATTGCCTTTGCTATAGGTCTTGGCTTGGCTCACATGGCAAAAACAGAAAATGTACAGATACTTATAAAGGCGATAAATGGTCTTCAGGAATTGCTTTTTACTCTGATAAGAGGCATTGTTTACGTGTTACCAATCGGTATTGTTGCCTTTGCTGGTCAGCTTGCTGCCCAGATTGAGGCCGGTGTAATCGTAGGCTCCCTTGGTAAATATGTGGCTGTGGTTATGGGTGGAAACGTAATCCAGTTCTTCATTGTTTTGCCAATCTTCCTGCTTCTCAGGGGTCTTAATCCATTTACCGTATTCAAGAAGATGTCCCCGGCGTTGGCAGTGGCACTTTTCACCAAGAGCTCTGCCGCAACATTGCCTGTTACCATGGCATCAGCTGAGGATAACTTAAAGGTAAACAAGAAGGTTTCCCGCTTTGTTTTGCCAATCTGTACAACAATCAATATGAATGGTTGCGCTGCATTTATTTTGGTAACTTCATTGTTCGTAATGCAGAATGCGGGCTTTGAGCTTTCCATGGGAACTATGATCACCTGGCTTTTTGTGGCAGTGTTCGCCGCAGTGGGGAATGCAGGTGTGCCAATGGGATGTTATTTCCTCACATTGTCCCTTATGTCCTCTATGGGAGCGCCACTGGGAATTATGGGTGTGATTCTTCCAATTTACACTATTATTGATATGATAGAAACTGCAGAAAATGTTTGGTCTGACTCCTGTGTATGTGCTATGACCAACAATGATCTGAAGGATTCTCTTGATTAAAAAATAATCTATGTTTTTAGTTAAGTCGGTTACTGAAAGGTGACCGACTTTTTCTTCGCCTATTGACTTTTATGGTACCTGCTACCATAATTATTTGGTAGGAGTTGGTAACAATGTTTGATATGTTTCTTGAAAATAGAATTGTATTTTATGGCATGATTGCCGGGATTTTTATAGTGGTAAACGGGCTGGCTTATCTATTATTGAAGTATATTCTTCCTTGGCAGGCTATGAGGACCTTGAAAAAGTTCAAGATTCATGCCAAGAGCCGCAAGCTGCTTCCGTTGTTAAATCTTACTGGACAACTGGTAATGGGCCTTTCCGGTGCTGTTACCAAGGGAGTGCCAATGGTTTATGATATTATTCCCGCTGGTATTGCCCCTTCAAAGATGATGACCATTGCGGCATCTGCTGAGGCGGGGGTACAGCATCCTTTGGCTGATGCAATAGCCGAGTGGGCTGACGAAAAACACCTTGAACTTTCTGAGGCGTCTGCCAGCAATGTGGTTCCTGGAAAGGGCGTTGAGGCACTCATTAATCATCAGGAGGTAAGAGTCGGTACGGCGGCCTTTTTACAGGACCATGATGTAAAAATTCCTGCGGAAATATTGACCAGAGCCGATCAGCTGGCAGGCAAGGGAAATGTGGTTTCCTTTGTGAGCATTGGCGGTTTTTGCCGTGGCTTTATTGTATTCAGTGATGCATTGCGGCCAACTGTTCCCGGTGCTGTTCAGACCCTTAGGGATTATGGAATTTCCACTGTTATTATGACCAGTGCTGCTGGCAGCACTGCCCGTAATATTGCACGACAGGCCGGTATTAATAATGTTAATGCAGAAATGGATACCATGGAGAAGGCCAAGAAGATTACTATAATGAAGACCTCTGATTCACTAATTGGAGCTGTGGCCACCACCAGTAATACTCAGGTCTTGGCCCAGTCAGCGGATATCAGCTTCGCTCTCAGCATTACGGAGCAGTCCTTAAAGGAGCAGTGTGATGTTTATGTGGACAGCGTTGATTTCGGTAATATAATGAGTGCAGTGGATATTGCCAGATATACATACAGTAAGCGAAAAACAGGTATCGTTGTTACGGTGCTGTTTAATCTTGTTTTAGGTGCCATTACCAGCTATATTGTGGCTGAGTCAGCTCTGCCGTTTTTTGCGCCAGTGCTGCCGATTATGGCAGGAGTGCTTTTCCTCATTGGTATTATTGCCAACCAATTTACTTATGGTTATTGATGGTAAAATAGATTTAGATGCGTAAGGAGTTACATTTTTATGGATAAAGAAGAATTTTCAGAATTAGTAAATATTGTTCTTGATAATACCGCCCGTCCACCACAGGAGCTTTTTGCCAATGGCTATGATGATTGGCATTGTCGTGCCCGTTTAGGGCATTTTCTTGCCATGCCGGAATTTAATCGTCTGGATGCTGCCAAGGAGCTGTTTATGTCTGTGCTGGACGTGGAGCCTGACGAGGAAAACAGCCAGGATGTGGAGGAGAAGGCCTATGCTCTTCAACACCTTAGCCAGGTGGAGAAGGATCAGAAGATTTATAACAAGGCTCTTGAGCACATCAATATGGCTATTGAAACGGCAGAATCCTATGATTATCTTTACAAATATATACTTAGAGGTGAGCTTTGGGCTCAGCGCTGGAATATTATGCATCTCATGAAGCAGACTGAGGATGCTGAGGCTGAGGTGGATGAGCGTATTGAGGTGTTCAAGGACATTCCTATAGAGCATAACAGCTATCTGTATTATGGTTACCGCTTCAAGGCCCAGCTGGCGGCTGAGCGGGGAGTACCATTGGTGGCCAAGGATTATATGCACATGGCACTTCACAATATGGAGATTACCGAACAGTACAAAAAACGGTTGGATCAGGCATTTGCTGCTACCCATGAAAATATTTCCTGGATTTTGTCAGAAATTGACAAGGCAACACCTAATCCTGATAATTTGCACTGGGACATCTGACATTTATAAGGAAAGGTGGAAGGTATATAGAATGACGTATTTTGCGTCGGTACTTAACGAACAGCAGGTGAGTTTAGTATCCGCTACGCAAACTAGTGAGCGGGAGCGTTCATGAGATGTACCTTCCACCTGGACTTGAGCTATTAAGTAAATGTTTAAAGGAGTGGGAACTGTGAGTTCCAATAAAATCGAAATACAGGCGAATGCCAAAATTAATTTGACATTGGACATTTTGGGCACCAGAGATGATGGCTACCATGAGGTGGCTATGGTTATGCAGGAGGTAAGCCTTCACGACAACCTATATATGGAAAAGACAGATGGTGGTATTGAGCTTGAAATTCCGGGCTCTGACCTGCCTGCTGATAATACCAATCTGTGCTATAGGGCAGCTGCACTTGTTATGGAGGAGTGCGGTCTTAATGCTGGGGTGAAAATAACCTTGGATAAGCATATACCCATTGCTGCAGGTCTGGCAGGAGGGTCATCTGATGCGGCGGCTGTTCTGAAGGGAATGAATCAACTTTACAGCTTAAAAATGTCTGAGGAACGGCTTTGTGAATTAGGGGCACGTCTTGGTTCAGATATTCCTTTCTGCATAATGGGAGGCACCATGTTGTCCACTGGCCGGGGGGAAATTTTGGAGCGTTTGCCGGATTTCCCGGAGGTGGATATCGTTTTGGCAAAGCCTAAGGTGGGAGTATCTACTGCCTGGGCCTACAAGACCTACGATGCGGGCTATACTGGTCCTCACCCTGATAACAAGGCCATGATAGAAGCTATAGAGCATGGTGATGTTTTATCTGCAAGTAAATTGTTGTGTAATGTGTTGGAAAGTGTTACTATAGACAAGTATGCCATTATCGACAGATATAAGAAGGAAATGTTGGATAAAGGGGCACTGGCCAGTATGATGTCGGGCAGCGGTCCTACTGTATTCGGTATTGCTCCTGACGACTCTGTGGCAAAGAAAATGGCAGCGGCGGTTAAAAACATAGATAATGAGGCGGCTGTATTTACAGCGAAAACAGTTGGCAGAAATAGAGGTTAATTATGGACACTAAATTATCACCTATTAAATTGGATAGCTATCAGCCTCTACGTGAGGTAGTTTGTGAAACCCTCAGGGATGCTATTCGCAAGGGGAAATTGAAGCCCGGCGAAAGACTTATGGAAAGCCAGTTGGCAGAGGATTTAGGTGTCAGCCGTACCCCTGTAAGGGAAGCAATCCGCAAGCTGGAGCTGGAGGGCTATGTTATAATGATGCCCCGTCGTGGAACCTATGTGGCTAATTTGTCCATCAGGGATGTAAATGAGGTTTTTGAAATCCGTACTTCCCTTGATTCTTTGGCCAGCGGTTTGGCCGCAGAACGCATTACCGATGAGGAGCTGGAAAGATTACAGCGTCTATTGGTAGCCATCGGAGGATATATTGAGGAAAATGATATGGACAAAATCGTTGAGTGCGATACTGAGTTCCATGATCTTTTGTATCAGGCAAGCCGCAATTCCCGTTTGGTAGGTATAATTTTCAATCTTCGTGAACAGCTCACCAGATTCCGTTCCACCTCCATGGCCTTTCCAGGACGTCTGAAGGCAACCTTGGAGGAGCATCGTCGCATTGTGGAGGCCATTGCCCAGGGGGATGTGGCAGAAGCCCGTGCGGCTGCTGAGTATCACATGGAAAAGTCTGAGCAGACTCTTTTAGAGAGCATGGAAGCCATGAAAAATCGGGGAAAATAATCTTATATATAAAAAATTGGAGGCAATCTTTAATGCTGGATTTAGTAACAGTAATTTTAGCGGCAGGCAAGGGCACAAGAATGAAGTCCAAGCTGCCAAAGGTTTTACATAAAGTAGCGGGTAAGTCTATGCTGCAGCACGTTCTTGATGCTGCAACCAAGGCTGGTTCCAAGCGCAATGTTGTTGTCGTAGGCTTTGGTGGAGATACTGTTAAGGAAGCTATTGGGGACCAGGCTGAGTTTGTGGTACAGGCTGAGCAGCTGGGAACTGGTCATGCGGTAAAGCAGGCTGCACCACTTCTTTCAAAGGAAAATGGTACTGTTATGGTGCTTTGTGGTGATACCCCATTGGTTACTGCCGATCTTATCAGCAAGCTCTACGAGGGTCATAAGGCTGCTGGTGCCAAGGCAACTGTGCTCACTGCCATTATGCCGGATGCCACTGGTTATGGACGTATTATCCGTACTGCTGAAGGTGATGTTGCCCGTATCGTTGAACAGAAGGATGCCACTGAGGAGGAACGCCAGGTTAAGGAGGTAAACTCCGGCATTTATTGCTTTGAGTGCAAGGACTTGTTTGAGGCTCTGGAGAAGGTGGGCTGTGATAATGCCCAGGGTGAATATTACCTTCCGGACGTATTGGGAATTCTCCGTGAGCAGGGTGAGAAAATCTGGGCTGTGGCTGCAGATGATTATGAGTCCACTTTGGGCATAAATTCCCGCGTTCAGCTTTCCGGAGCAGAGAAGATTCTCCGTCGCCGCAAGAATATTGAATTGATGGATAACGGAGTAACCCTTATGGATCCAGACAGCACCTTTGTGGATGCTGATGTTGAGGTAGGGCCGGATACAGTTATCTATCCGTTCACCTGGCTGGAGGGCAATACTAAAATTGGTGCCAATTGCGAAATCGGTCCTAACTGCCGTTTTAGTAATGTAACTATTGGGGATGGTGTGAAAGGCCACTTCGCTTATGGTCATGACTGTATCGTTGATGATGGTGTTGATTTTGGTCCTTATGTTCACCTTCGTCCTAATACTCATATTGGTAAGGACGTTCATATTGGAAACTTTGTTGAGGTTAAGAATTCCAACATCGGTGAGGGTACCAAGCTGCCTCATCTCCAGTATATTGGTGATGCTGATGTGGGAAGCCATGTAAATTGTGGCTGTGGTACTGTTACCGTTAACTACGATGGAAAAAACAAGCATCGTACTGTTATTGGTGACAATGCCTTTGTGGGGTGCCAGACAGCATTGGTGGCTCCTGTAACAGTTGGTGAGGGCGCATATATTGGTGCCGGTTCCACTATTACCAAGGATATTCCAGCCTCTGATTTGGCTATTGCCAGGGCCCACCAAAAAAATATAACTGGTTGGGCAGATAAACGAAAAAATTAAAGTGGATATTTCAGTGGTTTACTGATAATATATATACGGAAATTTTTTGCTAGGACATTCTGGCAGGATAATTTTCCGAAAGAAATTTGTTTTATTAAAGTTTGGAGGCTTTATAAAAAATGTCACAATCTGCAAAGAGTAACATGCGTCTTTTAGCTGGTAATGCGAACCCGGAGCTGGCTCAGGAAATTGCCGAGCACCTTGGTATCAGCCTTATCGAGGCTCAGGTGGGCCATTTCAACAATGGTGAAATCCAGGTTATGATCAGTGAAAGTATTCGCGGTAAGGATATCTTCATTATCCAGCCTACCAGCCAGCCAGTTAATGAGAATCTGATGGAGCTTCTCATTATGACTGATGCTTGTAAGCGTGCATCTGCTCATAGCGTAACTGCCGTTGTTCCTTATTATGCTTATGCCCGTCAGGATCGTAAGACCCGTGGCCGTGAGCCTATTTCCGCAAAGCTGGTTGCAAATCTGATGCAGTCTGCTGGCTTGGACCGTGTAGTTACTGTTGATCTTCATGCTGGTCAGATTCAGGGCTTCTTTGATATTCCAGTTGACCATTTGGCAGCGGCTCCTGCAATGGCTGAGTATTTCAAGGAGCTTAACCTTGAGGATGCTATTGTGGTATCCCCTGACCTTGGCGGTGTTACCCGTGCCCGTAAAATGGCTGATTTGCTTGATGTTGGCATTGCCATTGTGGAGAAGCGTCGTCCACGTCCTGGTTGTGCAGAGGTTATGAATCTCATCGGTGATGTTAAGGGCAAGACCTGTATCATGATTGATGATATGGTTGATACTGCTGGTTCCCTGTGCGAGGGTGCCAAGGCTCTGAAGAAGCTGGGTGCCAAGGAGGTTTATGCTTGCTGCTCCCATGGTATCTTAACTGATCCTGCTGTACAGCGTATAAATGACTCTGTTATTAAGCAGCTTGTTATTACCAATACTATTCCATTGGCTCCGGAGAAGCGTTCCAATAAGATTGTAACCATTTCTCTGGCTCCTATGTTGGCTGAGTTCATTGATTGTATTTACAACAATGGCTCTGTAAGTAAGCTCTTCAAATAATAATTAAATAATGCAAGGGGCGAATCTCGGTTCGCCCTTTTCGTTTAGCAATAATTTTGGGGTGATAATAATGGAATTTGCAAAAAGAATGGAACAGTTTGGAGAAGGGGTTTTCTCCAGATTGGCAGAAATGCGCAAGGCACGTGTGGCTGCCGGCAAAAATGTCATTGACCTGAGTATCGGTGCGCCTAATATTCCACCGGCCAAACGTATTATGGAAGCGATGGCCAAGGCCGTAATGAATCCGGCCAATTATGTGTATGCCATTTCTGACAGAAAGGGTATGCTGGATGCTGTGGCCCAGTGGTATCAGCGTCGCTACAATGTAACTTTGGATCCTGATACAGAAATTTGCTCTCTTTTGGGATCCCAGGATGGATTGGCCCATATTGCCCTTTCAATTTTGGATCCAGGGGATATTATGATGGTTCCGGATCCATGCTATCCTATTTTTGCAGATGGTCCACGAATTGCCGGGGCTGAGCTTTATTATATGCCTCAGAAAAAAGAGCATGATTATGTGATTCAGCTTAAGGATATTCCGGAGGAAGTGGCCCGTAAGGCCAAATTTATGTTGGTTTCCTATCCTAATAACCCTACTGCTGCTATGGCACCGATAGAGTTCTACAAGGAGCTTATTGCGTTCGCAAAAAAATATGACATCATTGTTTTGCATGATAATGCTTACAGCGAGCTGGTATTTGATGGCCGTGAATGGGGGAGCTTTTTGGAGCTTCCTGGTGCCAAGGAGGTTGGAGTGGAGTTTAACTCCTTGTCAAAGACCTACGGCCTGGCCGGTGCCCGCATAGGCTACTGCCTTGGTAATTCCAAGGTTGTTGGTATGCTAAAGACACTGAAATCAAACATGGATTACGGAATGTTTTTGCCAATTCAGGCGGCGGCTATTGAGGCGATTTCCGGGGATCAGTCCATTGTGGCTGAAACCAGGGCAGCTTACGAGCGTCGTCGTGATGTTCTCTGTGATGGCCTCATAGAAGCCGGCTGGCAGATGGATAAGCCACCTGGAACTATGTTTGTATGGGCACCAATTCCAGCCTATTATGAAAATTCTGAGGCCTTTGTTAAGGATTTGCTGGATAAGACAGGGGTGCTGGTAACTCCTGGTAGTGCCTTTGGACCTTCCGGGGAAGGCTATGTTCGTATGGCACTGGTACAGTCTGAGGAGGACATGCAGCGGGCTGTGGAAGAGGTAAAGAAATCCGGCATTTTTGACTGATGTAGTCTGTCAATGGACTTTTGCTATGCTTAATTGTTATATTAAGTATCCGAAATATATATTTTTAGTTGAGAAAAAATGTATTTTGTATTAAAATAAATGAGTATTTATTCTCAATAAAAGAAAGTAGGAAAAACACATGGTAGAATCTGTATGGTCAATATTGCCACCTATAATCACTATTGTGCTGGCATTGGCGACAAAGGAAGTGTATATGTCACTGCTTATCGGTATTTTATCCGGTGCTTTGTTATATACAAATTTCAATGTTATTGAAGCAGTTATGACGATGTTTGATGTGCTGGCCGACAAGGTGGGCGGAAACGTCAATATACTGGTATTTTTGGTAATTCTTGGTATTATCGTAGCTGCCATTACCCGCTCCGGAGCTACCCGGGCATATGGTGAGTGGGCAGCGGAGAATATCAAGGGACGCCGCAGTGCAATGCTGCTTACCGCTTTTTTGGGTATCGTTATTTTTATTGACGATTATTTCAACTGTCTGACTGTAGGTACTGTAATGCGTCCGATTACAGATAAATTCAAGATTTCCCGGGCGAAGCTGGCCTATATTATTGATGCCACTGCGGCACCAATTTGTATTTTGGCTCCTGTATCCAGCTGGGCAGCAGCTGTAGGCTCTTCTTTGCCGGAGGACAGTACAATAGACGGTTTTGGCCTTTTCCTGCAGACAATCCCATTTAATCTTTATGCATTACTGACTATGGCATTTATGGTGTTCATCATTGTTTCCCAGCGTGATGTGTTTGCAATGGCGGCTTATGTCAAGAAAAACCAGGAGAACTTCATTGTTCCTAAGGAATATCGTGATTGTGAGCAGGAAGGACCTGCCGGTAACGGCCGGATTATTGACCTTATTCTGCCACTGCTTGTTCTGATTGGGGCATGTATATATGGTATGCTTTACACCGGCGGCATCAATGAAGGAAAGACAATTGCCGAGGCTTTTGCTGACTGCGACAGCTCCAAGGGATTGGTATTTGGTTCCTTTACTGCCTTTGTATTTACTGCGTTGTTGTATCTGCCACGGCGTGTTATAACCTTTAAGTCCTTCTGCGAAACCTTCGTTCAGGGCTTCAAGGCCATGACTCCTGCCAATCTGATTCTCTGCTTTGCATGGACTCTGTCCGGCATCTGCAGCGAGAAGTATTTGAATTTGGGTGGCTATGTAGGTATGCTGGTAAGTGCAAATGCTGATGTGGTTATGTTCCTGCCAGTTATCTTCTTTGTGGTAGCAATTATTTTGGCTTTTGCTACTGGCACCTCATGGGGTACCTTTGGTATTCTCATTCCGATTGCGGTAGCTGTCATTGGACCAAATGATGCTAATATGCTGGCAATTACAGTAGCGGCAATTCTATCCGGTGCTGTAGGGGGCGACCACGCATCGCCGATTTCCGATACCACTATTCTGGCCTCTGCCGGTGCCCAGTGCAGTCATCTGGATCACGTAGGAACTCAGATTCCGTATGTGCTGATTGTTGCCAGTGCCAGCTTCGTCGGTTATATGGTTGATGGCTATACCATGAATGGCTGGTATGGTCTGGGCACTGCGGCTGCTATTTTGGCAGTGGTTATGGTTATAATCTGTGCCAAGGTTAAGCCTGTGGACGTGGATCATTGATTTTTATTTTTTATATCATTACAACACCTGTGCTTTTTGTGCAGGTGTTTTATTTTCGCCTTGACATTCAGTTGGTATAGTTTTATTCTAAATAAGTTGTAAAAGAATGAAAAATGAGGAGATGATGTTGTGGTCACAACAGTACGCCACAAGGTTAACTTTTATGACACGGATGCTATGTCTGTGGTGCACCATTCAAATTACATTAGATGGTTTGAAATTGGTCGTGTGGAATTTCTCCGTGAGGCAGGCATTACACTGAATCAGTTGATGGATGACGGCTTTGTTTTCCCCATTACAGAGGTTAGTGCCAAATATGTCAATTCTGCAAAATTTGATGATGAACTGATTATCGAAACAACACCAGAGGCTCTTACCAAGGCAAAGATGGCCTTTACCTATCGTATTTTACGGGCATCTGATGATACTCTGCTGGTAAGCGGCAGAACACAGAACGTGTTTACTTCAATGGAGACCGGCAAGATTACCCGTTTGCCGGATGCTTACTATAACAAATTAAAGGCTATGCTTGATTGAGCCATAATGAAGCATTAGTAATTTGGAGGAATAATTTATGGAAACCATTTTATTATGTATTATCGCTATTGCAGTTCTGGTTGTAGCTCTGGTGAAATTGTATTTTTCCCATTTGGGAATTGAGGAGATTATTGCCAAGACAGACAGCAGAACTGATTTTAAGGTTGATGAACAGACTGAGGACAGCCTGACCTTCAGTACCGATATTGAGTTCGTGAATGAAGGCAAGCAGTGTGCAACATTAATGGATTGTTTTGTGCGTCCACAGCTTCCTTATGAGCAGTATGATGGCCTTGAGCTTAAGGGTCATGCAGAGCTTTTGTCAGCTCCCCGTGAGGATGATTATTTTGAGGCGTATATTATTCAGAGAAAAGGCTATGAGAACAATCTTGACCATGCCTTTATTAAAGCTCAGGTTAAGTTGACTGCCCGTCATGGTATGACTATAAAAGAAGCTATTTCTAAAATGCCTGACTTCAATTTCCAGATTATTTGGCTGGAAACCGGTCGTCGTGTGGCCAACTATCGTCAGGTGCGTATTGAGGTACCTGCGGCAGAGCTGGCCAAGCTTGCCGGTACAGAACTGGTGGAAGCATAAGGAGGGCATTTGAGATGAGTAATGATGTAAAAATTGAACTGATTCCAATTCCTACCAGGATTCTCACTGATAAGGATAATATTATTGATACAGTTGAGCGTTATACCAAGGGCAAGATTGGACCGGATGATGTAATTTCCGTGGCAGAAAGTGTAGTGGCAATTACCCAGGGGCGTGCAGTTCGTCCGGAGGATTTGAATATTACCAGGGTGGCTCGTTTCTGCTGCCGATTTATTCCTGATTATGGCTCCTTGGCCAGCCCACACGGAATGCAGTCCCTGATGGATGTGGAAGGTAAGTGGCGCGTAGCTGGGGCGTTGTTCCTGGGCTTTTTCGGTAAATTGGTTGGTGCCAATGGCTTATTCTACAAGTGGGGCGGTGAGCAGACAGCTCTTATTGATGATGTTACCGGTACTATGCCACCATTTGACAAGCACATTGTTTATGGTCCAAAGGATCCTGACAAGGTTGTGGAACAGCTCAAGGAGCGTCTTGGCTGCTTTGGCGGTCTTATTGCTGACGTAAATGACTTGAAGCGTTCCCGTGTAGTAGGTCAGTCCAAGGGCCTCAATGGCCTTATGGCGGCTAATCTTCTGATCGATAATCCTTTTGGTAACGCTTCCCAGAAGACCCCAATTGTTATTATCAAGAACTTTAGACAGTACCAGGAACAGAATAGTTAAGATTTTAGTGCCCCGTCGCCCATATAGGTGGCGGGGATTTTTTCTAAGGAGGAAAATATGGAAAGAAAAGATGGCCGTAAGAATGACCAGCTCCGTAAATACAAAATAAACCGTCATTTTCAGATTCACCCCGCCGGCTCCGTTCTTATTGAAATGGGCAACACCAAGGTGATTTGTGCTGCAACTATCGAGGACCGCGTGCCCAGCTTTTTAAAGGGAACAGGAGAAGGATGGCTTACAGCTGAATATTCCCTGTTGCCAAGTGCTACCAATACCCGTACTTCCAGAGAGGCTGCCCGTGGAAAGCAAACTGGCCGTACCCAGGAAATTCAGCGCCTCATTGGCCGTAGCTTGCGTTCTGTTATGGATTTAAAGGCTTTGGGAGAAAGAACTGTTACTGTTGACTGTGATGTTATCCAGGCGGATGGCGGTACTCGTACTGCTTCTATTACAGGTGCATTTATAGCAGTGGTGGAGGCCTGTGCAACCATTTATGATGGCACTAAGCCTTTCCCTGTAAAAGATTTTTTGTCTGCCATCAGCGTGGGAATTTCAGCATCGGGTGAGCCTGTACTTGATTTAAATTATGAGGAGGACTCCAGCTGTATTGTGGACATGAATGTGGTGCGTACTGGCATGGGCCAGTTCGTGGAGGTTCAGGGTACCGGCGAGGGCAGACCGTTTAGTCGTGACGAAATGGATAATTTACTTGCACTGGCAGAAAAAGGCACCGATGAACTTATATCCTATGAAAAGGATATTTTGGGCAATGATTTAGTTTGGAAAGTTGGTCGGGAATAAAAAGTTTTATTTTTTTTTTCGTCGGTAAAATATGCTAATGATAAGGCGAATATTATATAAACACCGATTATCACTGAATTGTCAGACGACCAAGCAAAAATTACGAATACCATTCATCTTTTTAGTGGCAAACCCTTGTGGTTATTGGCTTGAAAGCACATTAAAAGTATGATAATATGAGATATGTATGCGAGTGTAATTTTTTTATTATATTAGGGAGGGTTTAATTTGCGTACGATCAATGTTGAACAGATCACAGCAGAAGTAGCGCAGATGTGTAAGGAAGCTGCCTACTATTTACCTCAGGACGTGTATGAAGCTCTTAAAAAGGGCCGTGAGACAGAAGAGTCTCCAGTTGGTCAGGTTGTTCTTGATCAGATCATTCGCAACTCTGAGATTGCTAGAGCTGAGGATCGTCCTATCTGCCAGGATACTGGTATGACCATTATTTTCCTTGAGGTAGGTCAGGATCTTCATATCGAAGGTGGCGATCTGACAGAAGCTATCAACGCTGGCGTTGCTAAGGGCTACACTGAGGGTTATCTCCGCAAGTCCGTTGTTGCTGAGCCTTTATTTGACCGTAAGAACACTCAGAACAACACACCAGCTATTATTTATACCAAGATTGTACCAGGCGATCAGCTTAAGATTGAGCTGACCTGCAAGGGCTTTGGTTCCGAGAACAAGGGCGGTATCAAGATGCTGGTTCCTGCTGATGGCGTTGAGGGTGTTAAGAAGGCTGTTCTGGATATTATCCAGCATGCAAGCTGTAACCCATGTCCACCAATGGTTGTTGGTGTAGGTATCGGCGGCACTATGGATCAGGCTGCTTATCTTTCCAAGCGCGCTCTCATGCGTAAGATTACTGAGCGTAATGCTCATCCTGATTACGCTGAACTGGAGAACGAGCTCCTCGGCCTTATTAACAAGACCGGTATCGGTCCTCAGCTTGGCGGTACTACTTCCGCATTGGCTGTAAACATCGAGTGGGGTCCTACTCATATTGCCGGCCTGCCAGTAGCAGTTACCATCTGCTGCCATGCTTGCCGTCATTCCCATCGTGTTCTTTAATATAGGAGGTTTATATAATGGCTGAGACAATTCGTATAACTACTCCTCTTAAAGAAGAGGATTCCCGCAAGCTGCGTGCTGGCGACAGCGTGCTCATTACCGGTACTATCTACAGTGCCCGTGATGCTGCACACAAGGTTATGACTGAGGCTCTGGCTCGTGGTGAGAAATTGCCAATCGACTGGAATAATCAGATAGTTTACTATCTTGGTCCTACACCTGCAAAGCCAGGCGATCCAATCGGTTCCTGCGGTCCTACTACTGCTGGTCGTATGGATGCGTATACCCCTACCATGCTTGAGCAGGGTATCAAGGGTATGATCGGTAAGGGTTCCCGTGCTCCAGAGGTAGTTGAGTCCATGAAGGAAAACGGCGTTACTTACTTCGCTGCTGTTGGTGGTGCTGCTGCCCTCATCGCAAAATCCGTTAAGAAGTACACCGTTATCGCTTACCCTGAGCTGGGCCCAGAGGCTCTTGCTGCTCTTGAGGTTGAGGATTTCCCAGCAATCGTAGTTATCGATTCTGAGGGTAATGACTATTACGAGATTGGTCAGAAACCATATCGTAAGTTATGATATTAAATACTTTCCTGTGTGAAAGAAAATTTTAGGAGGTCAAGAATGATTAACGTATCTTTTTATCTTCGTCGACTGCATTCCCTGTGCGGACTTGTAATGCTCGGCGGTGTGCTGATTGAGCATTTGCTCACAAATGCATCAGCAATGGGCGGCCCAGAGGTGTTCAATAACGGCTTAGCAATGATGGAGCAGATTCCTCAGCCAATTTTCCTCGGCATTGAGATCTGCCTCTACGCTGTACCTATCCTGTTCCATGGTATCTACGGTGTATATATTGCTATGCAGGCTAAGAACAACCCTAGTGAGTACGGTTATTCCCGTAACTGGAAGTTCGCTCTCCAGAGATGGACTGCTTGGTATTTGGTAGTATTCCTCATCTGGCATGTTGGTTACCTTCGTATTTACACTAAGGGCATCTTGGGTGAGCATATCAGCTATGCTTTGGTTCAGTCCACTTTGGCTAATCCAGTTGTATTTGCTTTGTATGCTCTTGGTATGTTTGCTGCAATTTTCCATTTCTGCAATGGTATTACTACCTTCTGCATGACTTGGGGTATCACCAAGGGACCTCGTTCCCAGTGTGTTGTTGACAAGGGTGCTATGGGTCTGTGTGCCCTCATGTGCCTCTTCACTTTGGCATTCATGTCTTCTTACTTCATGTAATAAAGTAAGAGTGTCGTAGTAGTAAAGATTTATTTATAAGGAGAGAACCTACGTGGCTAAAAATAAGATTATTGTAGTAGGTGGCGGCTTATCAGGTCTGATGGCTACCCTTAAAATTTGTGAAGCTGGCGGCGAAGTAGATTTATTCTCTTACTGCCCAGTAAAGCGTTCTCACTCCCTCTGTGCACAGGGTGGTATTAATGCCTGCATGGATACCAAGGGTGAGCACGATTCCATCTATGAGCATTTCGATGACACCGTATACGGTGGTGACTTCCTGGCTGACCAGCTGGCTGTTAAGGGCATGGTTGAGGCAGCTCCAAAGCTCATCAAGATGTTTGACCGTATGGGTGTACCTTTCACCCGTACTCCAGAAGGTGTTCTTGACCTCCGTAACTTCGGTGGCCAGAAGAACAAGCGTACCTGCTTTGCTGGTTCCACCACTGGTCAGCAGCTCCTCTATGCTCTTGACGAGCAGGTTCGTCGTTGGGAAGTTAAGGGCGGCGTAACCAAGTACGAGTTCTGGGAATTCGTAAAGATCTTCAAGGATAAGAATGGTGTTTGCCGTGGTATCATTGCTCAGAGCATGAACTCCATGGAAATCAAGGCTTTCAAGGCTGATGTTGTTATTCTTGCAACCGGTGGCCCTGGTCAGGTATTTGGCCGTTGCACCGCTTCCACTATTTGTAATGGTTCTGCAGTTTCTGCAGTTTATCAGCAGGGCGCAAAGATTGCCAACCCTGAGTTCATTCAGATTCATCCAACCGCAATCCCAGGCTCCGATAAGAACCGTCTGATGTCAGAGGCTTGCCGCGGTGAGGGTGGTCGTGTATGGGTTTACAGAGATGGTAAGCCTTGGTACTTCCTTGAGGATATGTACCCAGCTTATGGTAACCTGGTACCTCGTGACGTAGCATCCCGTGCTATTTTCAAGGTTTGCGTTCACATGGACCTCGGTATTAACCATGACCGTCGTGTATACCTCGATCTGTCCCACATTCCTGCAGATTATCTGGAGCGTAAGCTGGGCGGTATTATCGAGATTTACACTGAGTTCGTTGGTAAGGATCCTCGTAAGGTTCCAATGGAGATTTTCCCTTCCGTTCATTACTCCATGGGCGGTATCTATGTAGATAGAAAGCATTTCACCAACATTCCTGGCCTCATGGCTTCCGGTGAGTGCGACCATCAGTATCATGGTGCAAACCGTCTTGGTGCCAACTCTCTGCTGTCCGCTGCTTACTCCGGTACCGTTTCCGGTCCAGAGGCTATGAAGTGGGCTAAGGAGAACGTATCCAAGCTGTGCGAGATCTCCGATGCTGAAATCGAGGCTGCACGCAAGGAAGTTCAGGATGAGTACGACAAGATCCGTCAGATGAACGGTCCTGAGAATGCTCATAAGCTCCATCAGGAGATGGGCGAAATCATGTACGAGTATGTATCCATCGAGCGTGATAACAATGGTCTGGATATCTGCCTCGGCAAGCTGAAGGAAATCCTGAAGCGTTGGGAGAACATCGGCGTAACTGACCATGGCAACTGGGCTAACCAGGAGGCTATGTTTGTTCGTCAGCTCCGTAACATGATTATCTATGCTATGGCTATCACCAAGTCTGCTCGTTCCCGTGATGAGTCCCGTGGTGCACATGCAAAGATTATGCTGGATGAAAATGGCAAGCGCATTGAGAAGGATGGCGAGTTACAGTTCTATCCTCGTAACGATGAGAAGTTCATGTTTACATCCGTTGTAAGCTTTGATGCAGCAACTGAGGAGCCAGTTGTAACTTATGAGGAGTTTGAGCACTCCCTCATTAAGGCACGTCCTCGTAACTACGCTGTTGCAAAGAAAGAGTAATAGGGGGATAAAATAGAATGGCAGAACAGAAGAAAACAGTTAAGTTTATTATTGAGCGTCAGGATAGCCCTACCAGCAAGCCTTACACTCAGGAGTTCGAGATTCCATATCGTCCTGCTCTGAATGTAGTAGCTTCCCTGATGGAAATCCAGAAGAACCCTGTAACTACTGATGGCAAGAAGGTTGCTCCAGTAGTTTGGGAGTGCAACTGTCTGGAGAAGGTTTGCGGCGCTTGTATGATGGTTATTAACGGTCGTGCCCGTCAGGCATGCTGCGCACTGATCGATGAGCTGGAGCAGCCAATTCGTCTGCAGCCAGCCAGAACATTCCCTGTAATCCGTGACCTCCTTATTGACCGTTCCGTAATGTTCGAGTCCCTCAAGCGCGTACAGGCTTGGGTTGAGGTTGATGGTTCCTGGGAAGTTAAGGATGCTCCTATCCAGAATCCTTACACTGCAACCACTGCTTATGAGATTTCTCACTGCATGACTTGCGGTTGCTGCTTGGAGGCTTGCCCTAACGTTGGTCCTCAGTCCGACTTTATCGGTGCATCTCCATCCGTACAGGCTTACCTGTTCAACCTCCATCCACTTGGAAAGTTCGACAAGGAAAAGCGTCTTGAGGCTCTCATGGGCAAGGGCGGTGTTACCAGCTGCGGTAACTCCCAGAACTGCGTAGAGGTTTGCCCTAAGAACATTAAGCTGACTACTTATTTGGCACAGCTGAACCGCGATGTAAATAAGCAGGCTCTTAAGAACATTTTCAATAAGTAATTGAATATTTGTTGAATAGAAATGACTGCCGTGTTGATTTCAACGTGGCAGTCTTTTTGTTATTATTACGGGGTCTGACATGGGAATATTAAACACAAAAAAGGACTTTGTTATAAGATGTCGTAATATAAAAGTAAAAAAGAATTTGGAGGTGTTCGTATGCCATTTCTTGGAGCATGTGTTGTGCCACATCCACCACTAATTTTGCCGGAGATTGGCAGAGGTGAGGAAAATAAAATTTCTGCTACTATAGAAGCATATAAGAGCGTAGCAGCCTGGATCGTGGAAAATAATCCTGACTTGGTGATTATTACCAGCCCTCATGCCACCATGTATGCTGATTATATCCAAATTTCCTCAGGCACCTTAGTAGAGGGTAGCTTTGCCAATTTTGGACATCCTGATTTGGCTTTCCATGCTGAATACGACGAGGAATTCATTCAGCAGGTGGCAAATACCGCCGAAGAAATAAAGCTGTCTGCGGGCACTCTGGGGCGCCAGGACAGCCACTTGGACCATGGGACAATGATTCCCCTGTATTTCCTCCAAAAGGCTGGATATAACGGGAAGATTGTGCGTATAGGTCTTTCCGGCCTTTCCAATATTCATCACTATACTTTAGGGGTACTTCTTAGGGAAACAGCGGATATTATGAATCGTCGCATGATGATAGTGGCCAGCGGTGATTTATCCCATAAGCTGAAGTCGGATGGCCCTTACGGTTTTGCCAAAGAGGGACCGGTTTTTGACCAGCGCATGGCAGAGTGCTTTTCCTCAGGAGATTTTCTGGAATTGCTCACAACTCCGTCCAAACTGGCAGAGGGTGCAGCAGAATGCGGTCTGCGTTCATTTTGGATAATGGCGGGAGCCTTTGATTGCCTGAATGTGGATGCAGAGCTGTTATCATGTGAGGGACCATTTGGTGTTGGCTATGGAGTGGCACGATTTACCCCTAAGGGAGAGAACGTCAAGCGCAACATAGGTGAGCAGGTTGTGGATTCTCATAAAAAGAGTATGGAAGAGCTACGGAAAAAAGAAGATGATTATTTAAGGCTGGCACGGAAAAGTCTGGAAAGCTATGTACGTTATCATAAACATATTGAAGTACCTAAAGGCTTGCCGGAGGAAATGATTAATACCAGGGCAGGTGCTTTTGTGTCCATAAAAAAAGCAGGTCAGCTTCGGGGATGTATAGGTACTATATTGCCTGTAAGGGATAGTCTGGCATCAGAAATTATTGCTAATGCAATATCAGCCGGAACTGGTGACCCGCGGTTCCCGGCAGTAACAGAGGATGAATTGGATGATTTGGTATATGATGTGGATGTGTTATCAGAGCCTGAGGCGATAGAAAGTCCTGCTCAGCTGGATGTGAAGCGATATGGCGTGATCGTGTCAAGTGAGGATGGGTATAGGAGAGGGCTTTTATTGCCAGACCTGGACGGTGTGGATACTGTGGAGGAGCAGATTTCCATTGCCAGACGCAAAGGCGGGATTTCACCTGCGGAAAAGGTAAAATTACAGCGGTTTGAAGTGACTAGACACGAATAAGACTATAGCCTGATAATCAAAGTTTTTCCGATGCCAACGGCTACTACAACTCCCACTTTAAATGTGGCAGTTAAGCATCCGTAAGGCCCTGGGTAAAATTCGACTAAATTCAGCGGACACATATACTGTTGAATAAGTCTCATTTTATTTGAAAAACAATGCAATATATAGTAGAATTATTAAGGCTTAGTTTATTTGTGTGAGGGATAGAATTGGCTAACAAGTTATTTGAAATAATAAAGTCAGATTTGGCTGAGCTGGAAACAGCTTTACATGAATCTGTTGTATCTCCGGTTGCCACCATCACCGAGATTGGCAATCATCTGATAAAGGCCGGGGGCAAGAGATTGCGCCCAGCAATGTTTTTTCTGGCTGCCCGTTGCAGTGAGAATTTCGATTTAAAAAGAGTAATGCCACTGGCTGTGGCGTTGGAGCTTATACACATGGCTTCCCTGGTCCATGATGATGTTTTGGACAGTGCCGCTACCCGTCGTGGTGAGGCTACTGCCAATGCCAAGTGGGGCAACCAGCTGGCTATTTTGGCAGGAGATTATCTCTTTGCCAAAGCCTTTGTGCTGGTAACGGAAAATGGCTATGGTGAGAGAGTAAACAACCAGCTTTCCAGATTGCTGGCGGATCTTTCTGCCGGTGAGCTTATTCAGAACAAGGAAATCTATAAGGCTTCCTGTGATACTGAGGAATATTATGAGCGTATTGCCATGAAGACTGCCAATTTTTTGGCTATCAGCTGTCAGCTTGGCGGTCATGTGATGGGACTCCCTGAAAAGGATGTTCAGGCCTTGTACGACTACGGTTATTGTGTAGGAATGGCTTTCCAGCTTACTGATGATTTGCTGGATCTTACCGGTGATTCCAAGACCATTGGCAAACCAGCCGGTAATGATATCCTTCAAGGCATTATTACCTTGCCGGCTATCAGAGCTTTGGAAACCTCTCCGGATAAGGAAGAGCTTCTTTCTATAGTCACTAATCGCAATATGAGCAAGGATGACTTGGACAGGGCTTTGGAAATTGTAAGGGCAACAGATGGTATTGATTTTACCAAGAATAAGGTTGAGGAATATCTGGACAGAGCGCGAAATGTTTTACCGGAGAGCATTCCTGAGGATGTGAGAGCTGCCTATGTGATGGCTGCTGATTTCATTGCTGGCAGAGAATTCTAAGAGAGATATGTTTTTTTCACGGAGGTAACGTGATGTTTGGCATAGGTGCCCCAGAGCTTATTATTATTCTTATCATTGGTCTTATTGTGTTTGGTCCCGGCAAGCTGCCTGAATTGGGCAGATCCCTGGGTAAAACTATAAGGGAGTTCCGCAAGGTGTCCAATGGCATCATGGAGGAAGAGCCTACTGAAAAGACTGCCAAGAAGCTGGAGGCTTCCACTGAAGAAAAGAAGGTGGATGAATCCGCTGAGTCTTCCAGTATGGTTGATGAGAAAAATAAACAGTGATAATTATATATCCCCTTCATTTTCTGGAGGGGATATTTTGTTAGAGATTTTCCCTTGGTATGGGAAAAATATGAACAAATAGGGTATAATCAAAGAGAAGTTATGTGTTCGTAGGAGGTATATTATGTTTGGTGGATTTGGTGTACCGGAACTTATTTTAATTTTAATTATTGGTCTTGTGATTTTTGGGCCTGGTAAGCTGCCTGATATCGGCAAAGCCTTTGGCAAGAGCATTAAGGAATTTAAGTCTGCACAGAACAGCAGTGAGGATAAGGATACTATCAATATCACTGCTGAGTCTAAAGATAAGTCCAAGGATGAAGCATAATTATGGGTGCAGATGAAGAAAGATTAGAGGACATTGAAGCTGAGGGCATGGCTGACACTGAGGAAATCACCATCCCGGATAATGATGATGAAATGTCCATTATTGACCATCTGACAGAGCTGAGACGGCGTCTTATTCGCTGTGTTGTGGCGGTTCTGTTGGGAAGCTGTATAACCTATGTCTTTGATGAGGAAATAATGCAGTTTTTGCTGGCACCGGCGGGAAAGCTATATTTTATGCATCCTGGCGAGGCCTTTTTTTCCTATGCAAAGGTGGTTTTGTTCTCCGGATTTTTATTAGCTACTCCGGTGGTTTTTTATGAAATCTGGCGTTTTTTTGTGCCGGCCTTTACCAGACGGGAGCGGATGGTGCTGGGGATCATGGTCCCAAGCTCCATTATGTTGTTTTATGCTGGACTGGCCTTTTCATTTTTCCTCATTGTTCCTATTGGAATAAAATTCTTTATGGGGATGGGCTCAGAGGATTTATCGCCACTGTTTTCCATTGAGAAGTATCTTGATTTTATAATTACATTCCTGCTGCCCTTTGGGCTGGCCTTTGAGCTGCCATTGATTATTATAATTATGGCGGCCATTGGGCTGGTAACTTCCCAACAGCTCAAAAAGTATTTCAGGTATGTATTTTTTGTTTCTTTCATCATTGGTGCCCTGCTGACACCGCCGGATATAGTGTCTCAGATCACTTTGGCGCTGCCACTGACGGTACTCTATGGATTGAGTTATTTGGTTGTAAGATTTGTTTTGAGAAAGTAGGAGGCTAAGCATGGCTTTTAAGGATTTACGGGAGTTTATTGCTGAATTGGAGAGCCGCGGTTTGCTGAAGCGTATTAAGACTGAGGTGGACTGTGAGCTGGAGATTACAGAGATAACGGACCGGGTATCCAAAATGGAGGGGGAGAAAAATGTCGCTCTGCTCTTTGAGAATGTAAAGGGCTACGATATGCCGGTGCTCATGAATGCCTTTGGCAGCATGGAGCGTATGGCTATTGCCTTTGGTGTGGAAAAACTGGATGATATAGCGGATGAGCTGAGGGAAATCCTGCGTCTTCCTTACATTTCCGTTTCCCATAAAATGGATTTGCTCAGCATAATTCCAACTGCCAAGGGGGCTATTAATTTCCCTAAGTATGTGAAGAAGGCACCTTGTCAGGAAGTGGTTATCACCGATAATCCATCTCTGGACAAGTTCCCGATTTTGAAGTGCTGGCCTCAGGATGGTGGCCGCTTCATAACCTTGCCGTTGATTTTTACCAAAAATCCAAATACGGGAAAGCGCAATGTGGGTATGTACCGCCTTCAGAAGTACGACAGCAAAACCACCGGTATGCACTGGCATATCCATAAAAACGGCGCGGACAACTACCGTGACACCAAGTCTATGGGGGCGCAGCGTATGGAGGTGGCAGTAGCCATCGGTACTGATCCTGTGGTGACCTATGCTGCAACAGCTCCACTTCCTCGTGATATTGATGAAATGGTATTTGCTGGCTTCCTCCGTCACAAGGGCGTGGAAATGGTAAAGTGCAAAACCGTTGATGTAGAGGTTCCTGCCCACGCAGAGATTATTCTGGAGGGCTATGTGGATGTGGATGAAACCCGTTGGGAGGGGCCATTTGGTGACCATACTGGCTATTATTCCCTGGCGGATTATTACCCTGTATTCCATATCACCTGCATTACCCATAGAAAGAATCCTATTTATCCGTCTACCATTGTTGGCAAGCCTCCTATGGAGGACTGCTTCCTGGCAAAGGCCACGGAGCGTATTTTCCTGCCACTTCTTCAGCAGGCGATTCCGGAGATTATCGACATAAATATGCCATTGGAGGGCGTATTCCACGACTGCATTTTCGTATCCATCAAGAAAACCTATCCTATGCAGGCCAAGAAGGTTATGAATGCCCTGTGGGGAATGGGACAGATGATGTTCATAAAGATGATTATTGTGGTGGATGCTCACGTTGATGTGCAGAATCCAAAGGAAGTATGGTGGCGCGTATTCAATAACATCGATGCCAAGCGTGATCTGGTAATGGTGGAGGGACCTCTTGATGTCCTTGACCATTCATCCCCTATGGCAAAATGGGGTACTAAGGTGGGTATTGATGCTACCAAGTCCTGGCCGGAGGAAGGCCATACCCGTGAATGGCCTGATGAAATTGAGATGACCCAGGATATAAAGGATTTGGTGGATTCAAAGTGGAAGGAGCTTGGACTTGACTGACAATATAAATAGTTTTTGGCAGAAGGTGGATGCTCATCTGAACAATGTGGCATTCTATCAGACTGTTTTTTCCCTTCCCTTTGCATATATGGCGGCCTTTTTGGCTGCTGATGGCAAGCCGGATATTATGATAATGGTATGGATTACCCTTACCATTGTGGCGGCCCGCAGTGCAGCTTTGGCCCTTGATAACCTTATTGATTTGAAATACGATGTGGACCAGCCACGTTTTAAAGGACGTCCCATGGTGGCAGGCCAGCTTAATAAAAAAGATATTTATTTGCTGGTGGTCATTTGCTTTGCTGTGCTGATTTTTTCCGTGCTGCAGCTGGATCCAATCTGTATTAAGCTGCTGCCGGTGGCGGCACTGCCATTTATAGTTTATCCATATATGAAGCGTATAACCTGTTTTTGCCACTATGTGTGCGGTATTGCAGTGGCTATGGCTCCTGCCGGTGGCTGGGTGGCTGTCACAGGCACCATTGACTGGCCAATGATTGTTCTGTTTGTGGCAGTGGCTCTCTGGATAGGGGGCTTTGACGTGGTATATGGTGCTCAGGATGAGGAATTTGATAAGGCACATGGCCTTCATTCCATGGCTACAGCTATTGGGGCAAAAAATGCCCTTATTTTGGCAAAGCTCACCCATGTGGTGTGCCTTGGGATATTCGTTTATATGGGCACTTTATTTGAGCTGGGGGCTATATATTATTTAGGTGTTGTAGTCTCTGCGGCTGTGCTTTATTACCAGCACCGCCTCATTGCTATCAAGGGCTTTGGTGCCTTTACAAGAGAGTATTACATGCGAAATGGCATAGTATCTGTGGCCATGTTTTTCTTTACCTTGGCCAGTGTATATTTCAAGTAAGATTGGGAGTGTAAGTTATGACGGCAAGATTATTGGAAGGCAAGATTTTTGCGGCTAAAATCCGTGAGGAGGCAGGCAAGAGAGCTGCTCAGCTAAAGGAGAAATATGGCGTTACTCCGGGACTGGCAGTTATTATTGTGGGGGAGAATCCCGCTTCTCAGGTTTATGTAAGAAATAAGCATAAGGCCTGCACTGAGCTGGGCTTTTATTCTGAGGGCGTGGAAATGCCTGAAAGTACTACCCGCGAAGAGCTTCTTGCTGAAATTCACCGTCTTAACAACGATCCAAAGATTCATGGTATTTTGGTTCAGCTTCCCCTTCCAAAGGCATTGCAGCCTTATGAGTCCGAGGTGCTGGAAGCAATTAACCCATTGAAGGATGTAGACGGCTTCCATCCTGTGAATGTGGGACGTCTTGTTACTGGTCAGAAGGCTCTGGTGCCATGTACACCACATGGCTGTATCCGTATGCTGGAGCTGGCTGAGATTCCTATGGAGGGGGCCAGGGCTGTGATTATTGGCCGCAGCAATATTGTGGGCAAGCCAATGCTTCACCTGCTTTTGGGCAAAAATGCCACAGTTACTGTCTGTCATTCCCGCACCACGAATCTGGCAGAGGTGGTAAAGGAAGCTGATATTGTGGTCGCCGCCGTGGGCAAGCCAAGGTTTGTTACTGCGGACATGATTAAGCCTGGGGCCACTGTAATCGATGTGGGCATCAACCGTATCGCTCCTAAAAAGCTGGTGGGGGATGTGGACTTCGACGCAGTTAAGGAAGTAGCCGGTGCCATCACTCCTGTTCCAGGCGGTGTAGGCCTGCTCACCATCGCTATGCTGATGCAGAATACCGTAGACGCAGCCGAAATGCAAGTAAAATAGCCTTCCCCTCTGGGGAAGGGGGACCGCTGCGGTACTGTAATGGCGGTGGATGAGGTTTCTGTCGAGACATATTTAGTTTAATCCAGAAGCTTCGTTTCTCCAAGCTTATCCAGTAAGAGATTTGTTTCCAATACGGAAAGCTTATTTTCCAGGGCATGCCATATTACACTGTCCCAGCTGTTACGCACATATAGCCTTTCGGCCTTTGCATAATATAAGAGGTGCTGTGTTTCATCAGGTGTCAGTCCCATGGCAATGGCCAGTGCCAATATTTTATTTCGGGAGGTATTTTTACGGCCCGCGAAAATGTGATAAGCATATACCTTATCCAGACCAGATTGTTCAATTATGAGGGCTTTGTTTAGCCCTTTTTCTTTTATAAGCGCCTCCAGATGCTCACTCAAGGTCTGATTAACAAGCTCGGAATCATTGGCAGTCAGGTAATCTTCAACCCGCTTTGATTCGCTAAGCTCATGCTCCAGACTGGCAGTAGTTTTATTTTTCATGGCCCCTCCAACTGAAATGATATATTATTATATTAATCTAAGTGGTATGATAATATACTTTAGCGAGCAAAGCAAGGTGATATTATGGGGCAGGAGACTTCCAAGACTGCCATACAGCTGGCAGAGGAATTTATACAAAGCAAATATGAAAAAGTGCGTCTGCTCCACCGGACAGAGAAGGCAGAGGTATGGCTGGCGGCTGACAGCACAGGCAGCTTTGTGGTTGTAAAATATATTAAGCTGGCTAATCTGCCTTATTCGTCCCTTAAGGCAATGGGCAAATCCCTGTGGCCAGAGGTTATATACTGTGCAGAGGATGAAGCCTCTACCATCGTGGTGGAGGAATTTATAAATGGGGAATCCTTTGAAGAACTGCTGGCAAACAAGAGGTATTTGACGGAAGCAAGGGCAAAGGCACTGTTATTACAGCTTTGTGACGGCTTAATTATGCTCCATAAGGTGGGAATAATTCATCGTGACATAAAGCCATCCAATATAATTTTGCAAGCGGTTGGCGGGCATGACTTTGTCAGGCTTATAGATTATGATGCTGCCCGTACTGTAAAGGAGGATCAAAGGGAAGATACCCGTTTGTTGGGAACTAAGGGGTACGCACCTCCGGAGCAATACGGATATGGCCAGACGGATCAACGCAGTGATATTTATTCCTTGGGTATTACCTTTAAGGAAATGCTGGGAGAGAATTATAATGGCTGGCTAAGACCAATACTGCAAAAATGCACCGAAGTGGATGCACGTAGCCGTTACCAATCCGTTGCAGAACTAAAGAATGATTTGCTGTATCATAGACGGAACAAGCTGTTAAAGGTGGCAGGAATTGTGGCAGCATCAATGGCTGTTGTTCTGCTAATATGGTCTAACTGGCGGCATTCTCACCAAGAAAAAATCATTCCTCCCGCAGTGGAAGAAATCATGGAGGAAGTAAAAGAAAAGGTGCCTATTCATTCCGTAGAGGAAAAGGCACCTGAGGTTGAAAAGGATAAGGTTCCATCACAGGAAAATGGCCCTGTACCAGCTGAGAATAAGCCAAACACCCCAGAGAATAACTCAGCGCCAAAGAAAGAAAAAGCTGATAATGAGACAACAGGTCAAAATGCTGTTTATGCCAAGTATTATTTTAATGGTGAACGGCAGGGGGCTTGGACGGATAGATTTGATACACCAAGAAATGATTGGGGGACGTTTTTTACAATTCCGCCTAATATATGGAAAAATTGGGATGACTCTTATCCAAATGACTGGGAAGTACGCGTCACTGTGGAAAACAAGAGCAACGCACCTTGGGAAAATCCTTATCTTAGTGTATGGACCACAGATGGTGTCGGGGGAGAGTCAAAGGACTATTATGGAAATACTTTGGCACCGGGAGAGAGCTGTGTATATGTGGTGCCGTTGAATGATTTCAAATTGCCTGTAATGCATAAGGAGAGGCGAAGACAGGAAATGCATTTCCAATTCTATGCCTCGGGAGATCAGTTGGTTTTTGGTGAAAGAACAAAAATGGTTTTTGAATTGATAAATAAATAGCGACCATAAAAATTGTCCCAGCGGGTAAACAAAACCTGCTGGGACATTTTGTATAATTGCGTTGAGTTGTAATAGTGCTATTGAGGTTCATTTGGGCGATTTTCCTGATCGTATACGGCATTAAGGGTAATATCCACAATATCCTTGCCGGAATCGCTTAAATCCAGATATTTCTGAAGCTGGTCGCTGATATGGGGAGATACATCCCGTACCTTGCTTTCAAGTGTGGATTCCTCACGGCCAAGTAAGTAATCAACACTGACATTAAACAGCACAGCCAGTTCATTTAGCTTTCGAACAGGTTTGATGTCGCCACTTTCATACTTGTTATAGGCTGTTCGAGTGATACCAAGATATTTGGCCACATTTTCCTGTGAAAGCTGCTTTATTTTTCGAAGCTCCCGCAGTCGGGATGCTGTAATATCCATACGAAATCACTCCTTACTTAGATAAGTATAGGGGTTATTTGTCGTATGAAAAAGTCGTGAGTTTAAGTTAAAATATTATTATTTATTGGCAGGAATTTGGGTACTTGATGTTGAAATAGTGAGTTAAAGTTAAAAACGAGTCATTTAAGATTGAAATTTGGATATTGTATTTAAAGATGTATAAGAAATGTCAGTTAGTTAATTGCAGGTGATTAATTGTGATGTATAATGCAGTTTCTGAATACAGAGAAATATATAGAAAATTATTGTGTTCGTTTCTGCCAAGCTGAAGATTGGCATACACAATATAGGTGTGTGCTGATTTTCGCCAGGGCAGGGCGGACTCTTTTTGTTTTGTGGAGGTGTTAGTCGCATGATGAAAACCTTTAATGTAAAGACCCATTCTAGGTGTTGTGCATTTTGCAAATATTGGTATGATCCGGCAAACAGTACCATAGCCCCAAAGAATATTGTGGGCGGATTTTGGGAGTTTGATGACAAGGTATGGAATGTCTGTAAAAATTTTGGAACAAAACAGCCCGCTGGGGGCAGTTGCCCGAAGTATGAGTGCAAGGTATAGGAGGAACGATTATGGCTAATCCATTCATTGAATATATGTGTTCGCATTGTGGCGCTAAGAAAGTAATGCCAGCGGTGCGCGGTAAACCACAGCCAGGAAGGTGCCCAAAACGTAAAAACGGAAAACCTCATGTATGGACGGTAAATAGGAAATTTTAATTTTTGTGGAGGTACACATCGTATGGCAATTACCAAAGTTAAGCAGAAAGATTTGGATCTGATTCGGGTGGAAGCAGAAGATGTTACTACTCTTGATGATAAGTACTTTTTGATGGAAAAATTGCATAAATATATAGAAGTACTGGATGCCCAGGTGGATGCTTTGGATTATGATAACAACGTGTCAGCTAAGGAAAGGGAGAAGCTGTTGAACTTGCAGAGATATTCACAGGAAATTCGCCAGTTCATAATGGGTCGACCTATCGGACCAAGACGTTTTGGTTTATTTGTGGAATACCCAGAGGGGTATGAAGGGTGATATAAAATGGGGTGACTAAATCTAATGCATGGGTAGCAGCTAAAAGAATGTATGTAGGGTGGTGTAATATAACGAGGAAATGAAAAAACATTGGTAATAACGGCTGGTTTGAAGTTTTTTTATATTTATAACGAAGGAGTGAAATAAAATGTTTTTGGATAATCTTTCAGAAGAACAGAAGAATTTGTTTATAGATCTTGCGGTAATAGCGATGGAAGCAAATGGCTCTGTGGATGATAGTGAAACGGCCTTGCTGGAGAAGTATTGTCGTGAAATGGCAATAAAGTACAGAGATAAGGTTCAAAACAACGATTGTGATAAAATTTTAGAAAGATTGAGGGCGATTTCTGACGATGCAACGTTGAAAAAAATAACAATTGAAATTATTACACTTCTGTATATAGATAATAATTTAGCTGATGAAGAGGATGAATTGTTAAATAAAATACAGGAAAAATTTCAGTTCAGCACGCATCTTATGGGAGAGTTGATTTTCGTAACAAAACATTTGATGCTCTCAATGAGTTTTGCGCAAGGTATTATTTGTAGATATTAAATAAAAAAGGAGGAGTTACATTATGAGTGATAAAGTAAATGATATTACAATGGATAAATATACCAATGAATATTCGGAGGATGGATTGTGGAATAAGATTACTAAAAATGTGCAATCAATTGGTGGAAAATTAATATATAATGCCCTTCAGTTGTACTATGCTACGGAAAATCCAGCATGTCCTATGAAAGTTAAAGGTGGTATATATGCTGCTTTAGGTTATTTAATCTTACCTTTCGATTTGATACCAGATTTTTCTCCTATTGTTGGCTATGGAGACGACGCTTCTGGAATCGCGTTTTCTATTACTATGGCTCAAATGTATATTGATGATGAGGTAAAAGCAAAGGCTCGAGCTAGAATGGTGGAGTTGTTTGGTGAAAAAATATTAAGAAATTTATAAGTGAAACTGAAAAAAGAGGTGAGTATTAGATGTTTTCCACATGATTTGAATAGCTTATAAGTAAAGGTGGGATATGTATGTCGGGAGGTTTAGCTCTAGCAGTATTGGGCGTTGTTGCAATTGTAGTTCTTACAGGACAGATAATTAGTGGGAATAAAGTTATTATATTTGTGTTATTGGGAGTGGCGTTGATGTTTATTGCTCCACCTATTGGAGGTGCGATACTAGTTATAATTATTCTTCTAAACGCCATTGGAAGAACTAGATAAATGTGGCGCGACTTAGTAGTTAGTGTAATATTTCTATTGTTTTGCCTTCTTATATTCTGGTTATATCATGGAAAAAATAAAAATTCATAATACTACAAGGAGTAGTATTTAATTATTTAACAAATGGTAATGTTGGAGGGATTCTTTATGAGAAATGCATTTACTGAAGAAGAACTTAAAATTTTAGAGAAATCTTTAATTGAAATTGATGGTATAAAAAAAGTTACTATAATTGAACATGAACCTTTTCAAAAACTTGAAGTTATATATATTCACAAAGAATTTGGAAAAATGAGTTTTGAGATAGAGTCAGCACATGCATTTGATAGATTAGAGGAACTTGAAGATGCTTGCAAATCTTATATTACAAAGGATTGTGTTTTGGATGAGTAAGAAATTATATTTTTTGACAAAGAAAATGCAGAAAGCAACTTGACAGATATTGTCAGTGTAGTAGTGTTGCTGCCAAAAAGTAATGCTTCAGTATTCTGATGGAGGTATAAGTGGCGAACTAGTTTTAGATATGATGGCTAATATCGTAACTATGTAAGTGCCTAGAGGTTTTGCTAATACCGGAGAATAATTTGGCCTTCAAATATGGCAAAAAAAGGTATGATTGTGGCAACCAATGTACCTATTTACCCATTGGGTAAACAAAAGCACATTCCCTTGATGTTAAAATGAAACTAATCAAAAAGAGCTAGCAGTATTATCTGCTAACTTGGAGGTATGCTTTAGTATCATTTCATACAGACGTTTAAAGAGGGAGTGTGACAAACATGAAGAAGAAAGTAATTGCGTTGATAACGATCATTTCAATTCTTAGTATTGTTGCAGTGGCTTACGCTGCCAGACCTACTCTTTATCAATGCGACAAATGCGGTATGCAGGTTACCACAACTGCCAACGGGGGACCAAGTTCACTGGGATGCGGTGGAAAGTTTAGTGAGCGGCATGTATGGAAAATTTTGAAAGTATATTGATACAACGTAATAGAACCCTATGAGAAATCCCGTCTGCTGGTGGCTTTGAGCCACCTGTCAGGCGGGATAAGTTTTTGGTGTAAAGAACTAAATTTCCTTGGCCAATTCTTGAATGTGTTCTTTAGTAAGTCCAGTGTATTTTATGATTTCTTCTATTGGTTTATCGTCATGGAGCATGGCAAGGGCTATATTATTGGCCATTTCCTCACGGCCAGCGGTTCGGCCTTCTTCACGGGATACACGCATGTCAGTATTGTAGTCCATAATGGCCATTTGACGATTTATGTATTTGAGCCGTTCTTCAAAATCCATCATGAAGATGTCAGTGTCATTGACGGCCTTTTTTATAGTAGCGTCACTCATAACAAGTTCCTCCATTTCCTCAGTATCTAGCTTGTTTGAGAAGTATGCCAGCCACCGTTCCATACGGGTCATTTCACCAATAGGCTTTTTCTGGAATTTTGGTATTTCAAGAAAATGCAGTTCCAAATCCTCATTTAGCCGGCGACCAGTTTCAATGTTATAAATACTATACATTGAATGAAGTGGCTCATTAGGGAAGATTTTATGTCCCAGGATGTTTATGGTTATGGCTGGATTGAGAGTGATATAGTCATCTCCCTTGTTTAACCCCATCAGATACATCTGTGACCAGTAAAACAGACTACGTCGCTCCATGTCCTTTTTATTGATCAGCTGAACTTCTACGTCAATCTTGGTTTCGTCTTCTGTAATACAGAAAATATCGAGACGAGTAAGCTTGTCATCTTCATAGTACGGAACAATTTCACTATTTTTGAACTGAATATCCTTGATAGCCTGTTTGCCAGTGCGGTTTAGTATGGCGTTCAGTAAATCAATGGTGATATTCTTCCTCTCATCTTTGCCGAAGATGAACTTGAAAAGGACATCATTCATGGGATTGTATATCTTGTTGGCGATGTCGTTTTCAACTTGTTGCTGTGCAACAGAACGCTGGTCTTTCATGGTGAATCTCCTTTGAGTCAAATAAATTATAACATGAAAAAGTTTATTAGGGTAGAATAGTTGTACTGATAAATATTAAGGTATTTACATAAAATATATTAATATTATAAAACATAAACAATAATTAATCAAAGAGAAAAATATAAAATAATTAAAATAATCATATTATAACAGTGAAAAGGTGATGGTGATAATGGAAGGTTAGTTATTATCAATAAAAAATCCCGTCTGATGATGGCTTTTGCCACCTGTCAGGCGGGATTGGTCTTTTTCGTAGTAAAGTATTAAATTGTTTTGGCCAGCTCCTGAATCTGTTCTATGGGGAGGCCGGTGTATACTCAATCATTTTCATGAGTTTTCCGAAAAAGTGCGAAAAATCCTTTGGCGGGTATGGTCTTGCTATTATTGATATCATACAACCCCTTTTGGAGAAATGATCTGAGTTCTTCTGAAGACATAAGATCGGTATTTACGGAGTTGGGGCCTTTAAGCAGAGCAATTTCTGATCTGTTCATTTGAAGCACCTCACAGTAATAATATGTGCATTTAAATTGTAATGTATCTGTGATTAACAATCAATTAATAGTTATATTAAGTAAATATATTGGAGAAAACTATAGTATTATGAGGTAAAACATAAAAAATATTTAAAAATTTAGAGAAAATCTAAAAATAATAGAAAAAATACAATAAATATGATAATGTAAAGAAAAGATAATAATTTGATACTTGATAGATATATTGTTGTATTATGATAACTAATATGTTATCATAACTATGAAAGGCCAATTAAATGCATAAGATAGTTTTTTATGTAGATAAAAAAGGAAAATCTCAATTATTAGATTACTTGAATGAGTTGGAACAAATCAATAGTAAGGACAGTCGGATTAAACTTACTAAAATTCGTGAATATGTTAAAGCGTTGGCTTTGAATGGTACATTTCTTCCAGAAAAATATGTAAAACATCTTGATGGGGAGATATGGGAGCTTAGGCCTCTGGACAATCGTATATTATTTGCTGGTTGGGTAGATGGTGCTTTTGTGTTACTGCATAGTTTCATAAAGAAAACCAAGAAAACACCAAAGCAAGAAATAGAGCAGGCTAAAAGGGAACTATTGGACTTCAAGGAACGGGAGGGAAATGCATGAATTATACAAAGGGTGGTTTCCCTATATGGGATGAAGAATTTGATAAGGAGCATTTTACTCCGGAGGAGATAGCAGAGAGTGACTTAAGAGCTGAACTCATCACAGCCATGATTAAAGCCAGGAAAGAAAAAGGACTTAGTCAAAGAGATTTGGAAGCTATAAGCGGGGTCAAGCAACCACAGATAGCACGCATTGAGCGTGGGGATACGAATCCGCAATTAGATACGATGCTTAAGGTGCTTGCGGCTATGGGAAAGACCCTTGCTATTGTGCCATTGCCTTCAAAAATTATGATTGAATAAGTAATATCGATTTACAAATACAAAAATGCCAGGGAGTATAGCAGTAGCTTACTTCCTGGCATTTTAGGTTTACATTATGAACAGTTGTCAGATTAACGAACCTGACCAACCAACACCTGAATTTCTTCTTCAGTAAGGCTGGTGTACTTGATGATTTTTTCAATAGGCTCCTCAGCCCTCAGCATACGCATGGCAGTACGACGATTTGCGGCATTCTCGCCCTTGATAATGCCCTTGGACAGGCCGTCATTATAAGATTCCATAAGTTTAAGTTCAAGACTCATATACATCACGCTTTCCGTAAGATATCTTTTGTAAATTATACCATTTTTTGTGTGCATATAAAAAGCTAATTTTTAATATATGTGAATATTGTTTTGATGATATCACTTATAGTGGTTATATGTCAACTGCATAATGGGGGACTGTGAGTCCGTAAAGCGTTGATATCACAGGTATAACAATGGCTTAACTCTCTTTGTTGGCAGGGTGTTTTATTTATAGTATAATGTTCTAGTGTACTTTTTACACGAAATTAATATGAGCGATAATTGGATTGGATTTTAGGAGGATGCTAAATGAAAACTGATGTTGAGATTGCCCAGGAAGCTAAGATGCAGCCTATAGCCCAGGTGGCCAAGTCCCTGAACATTGCGGAAGATGATTTGGAGATGTATGGCAAGTACAAGGCTAAGATTTCTCTGGATGCCTGGAATAAGGTAAAGGCAAATGAGGATGGCAAGCTGATTTTGGTTACCGCAATTAATCCTACTCCTGCTGGAGAAGGAAAGACTACCACCAGTGTTGGTTTGGCAGATGCCTTCCATAAGATGGGGAAGAACATTGCCGTTGCCCTTCGTGAGCCTTCCCTTGGTCCATGCTTTGGCTTAAAGGGTGGCGCTGCAGGCGGTGGCTATGCCCAGGTGGTTCCAATGGAGGATATTAACCTTCATTTCACCGGCGATTTCCACGCTATTACTACTGCCCACAATTTGCTGGCGGCAGTTATTGACAACCATATCCAGCAGGGTAATGCCCTGGATATCGATGTTCGCCGTGTTGCCTGGAAGCGGGTGCTGGACCTTAATGACCGCGCTCTCCGTCATGTGGTAATAGGCATGGGTGGCAAGGCTCATGGGGTTCCTCGTGAGACTGGCTTTGATATTACTGTAGCCTCTGAAATGATGGCTATTTTGTGCTTGGCTACCGATTTGGAGGACATGAAGAAGCGCCTTGGTCAGATTGTGGTGGCATATACCCGTGATGGCCGTGCCGTTCGGGCTGATGAGCTGAATGTAACCGGTGCATTGACACTTCTCTTTAAGGATGCCATTAAGCCTAATCTGGTACAGACTCTGGAGGGAACTCCTGCCCTTATTCATGGTGGTCCTTTCGCCAATATTGCCCATGGCTGTAATTCCGTCATGGCAACTAAATTCGCGCTTAAATTTGCAGATATAGTGGTAACTGAGGCAGGCTTTGGCGCTGACCTCGGTGCTGAGAAATTCCTTGATATAAAATGCCGCTTTGCTGGTCTGAAGCCTTCAGCAGTGGTTATTGTGGCTACTGTCCGTGCTTTGAAGATGCATGGCGGTCTGCCTAAGACAGAGCTGGGCAAGGTTGATATGTCCGCTTTGGAAAAGGGCCTTGAAAATCTTATTAAGCATATTGAAACCGTTAAGGCTTTTGGCCTTCCTGCTGTGGTGGCTATTAATGCTTTCCCTACGGATACCAGGGAGGAGCTGGACTTCGTTGAGAAGAAATGCAACGAGCTTGGTGCTGAGGTAGCCCTTTCCGAGGTTTGGGCCAAGGGTGGCGAAGGCGGTATTGCCCTCGCTGAAAAGGTGCTGGCAGCTACTGAAAAGCCTAATAATTTCAACTTCACCTATGAGGTGGAGCAGTCCATTCCAGAGAAAATTGAGGCCATCGTTAAGCGTGTTTATGGCGGCGATGGTGTAGTGTTCACTGGCCCTGCCATGAAGCAGCTGAAGGAAATTGAAGAGCTTGGGCTGGATAAGATGCCTGTATGCATGGCCAAGACACAGTATTCTCTGTCTGATGACCCAACCAAGCTGGGCCGTCCTAAGAATTTTAAGATTACCGTCAAGGAGCTTCGTATTTCTGCGGGAGCAGGCTTTATCGTGGCACTTACAGGAGATATTCTCACTATGCCAGGACTTCCTAAAAAGCCGGCGGCAGAGAATATGGACATAGATGTAAATGGTAAAATTACTGGTTTGTTCTAAAGTTTTAATCGAAAAGAAGTGAAAGAAATGGGGAGAATATCCGTTGAACTTATTCCCCGCAGCGAAGAAGGCCTGCGGGATGATTTGCAGATAGTTAAGAAGAGTGCTCCAGGAGTGGAGCTGATCAATATTCCTGACCTGCTGAGATTTGATATGAGAAGCTGGCAGGGGGCGGCCATTGCCCAGGAGTATTTTCCTGCGGTAATGCCACACATCAGAGCTATTGACGTGGATTTATCACAGCCACTTTCCATGCGGCCTGAGCTTCGTCAGAGTGGTATTACTGAGGTGTTGGTTATTGAAGGTGATCCGCCTCAGGATATGAGCCATAAATTTTATCCTACTGTTACCACTGATGTTATTTCCAAGTTCCACCAGGAGATGCCAGAGGTGAAGGTTTATGCTGGTATTGACCAGTACCGTGGAAGCATGCGCCAGGAGCTTTATCGCATTCAGCGCAAGGTGCAGGCGGGAGCTGTGGGCTTCTTTACCCAGCCCTTCTTTGATATCCGTTTTATGGAAATGTATGCGGATATGCTGGAGGGACAGAATGTGTATTGGGGCGTATCCCCAGTTATGTCCGAGCGTTCCCAGAGTTATTGGGAGCTTAAAAATAATGTAATTTTCCCTAAAGAATTCCAGCCTACTTTGGAATGGAGCATCGAGTTTTCCAAAAAAGCATTGAAGTTTGCTGAGGAGCAGGATGCAAATCTTTATCTCATGCCTATTAAGAGTAATCTGGAAGCTTATCTCCAGGGTGTTTTAGGTTAAGTGTATTAAGGAGAGTAGACAATGTTTAAGATTATGTACAAAAAGGAGCTTTCCCCTGGCATTTTCCACATGGATATTGAGGCTCCAAGAGTGGCTAAAAAGGCAAAAGCCGGCCAGTTTATCGTATTGCGTGTAGATGAGAAGGGGGAGCGTATTCCTCTTACCATTGCTGACTTTGATGCGGAAAAGGGGACTATTACCCTGATTTTCCAGGTTCTTGGTGCTTCCACCATGCAGCTCAGCTCCCTCAATGAAGGGGACTCCATTGTGGATTTTGCTGGTCCTTTGGGACAGCCTTCTGAAATTGATGGTAATATGGGAACCGTTGTGTGCATTGGTGGCGGTATTGGTGTTGCACCTGTTTATCCTATTGCCCGTGCTATGCATAAGGCTGGCAACAAGGTTATTTCCATTATGGGTGCCAAGACCAAGGATATTCTGATTTTTGAGGACAAGATGAGAGCTATTTCCGATGAGGTTATTATTGCTACTGATGATGGCTCTTATGGTGTGAAAGGGTTTGTTACTACTGCACTTCAGCAGCTGGTGGACCGTGGGGAGAAGATTAACCAGGTTACTGCCATTGGCCCTGGCATTATGATGAAGAGCGTCTGCGATGCTACCCGTCCGCTGGGAATTAAGACTATCGTTTCCTTGAACCCTGTAATGGTTGATGGTACCGGCATGTGCGGTGGCTGTCGCGTGCAGGTGGGTGACGAGATGAAGTTCGCTTGTGTTGATGGCCCTGAGTTTGATGGTCATCTCGTGGATTTCAATAATCTCATGTCCCGTGGCCGCATGTTCCGTGAACAGGAAGCAAAGGCCAAGGATCATGTATGCAATATCGGTCTTGGGAGGTAATTGGTAATGGCTCTTGTATTGGAAAAGCATAAAATGCCGGAGCAGGACCCACAGGTTCGCGCTCATAATTTTCAGGAGGTAGCTTTGGGATATGATGAGGAAACTGCTGTGGCTGAGGCCAACCGTTGCCTCGGGTGCAAGAATCCCCAGTGTCGTCCCGGCTGCCCTGTAGGTATTGATATTCCTGCCTTTATCGGCAAAATCAAGGAAAGAGATTTTGACAGTGCTATCAGCATTATCAAGGAATCCAGTTCTCTGCCAGCAGTTTGTGGACGTGTATGCCCACAGGAAAATCAGTGCGAGAAGAACTGTGTCCTTACTCATAAGGGGGAATCCGTGGCTATCGGCCGTCTGGAGCGTTTTGTAGCTGATTATCAGCTGGACAAGAACGAAGAGGTTAAGCCTATTGAGTTTGCTCCTGATGCCCAGAAGGTGGCTATCATTGGTGCTGGACCTTCTGGCCTGACATGTGCCGGCGATTTGGCTCGCAAGGGCTACAAGGTTACTATTTTTGAGGCACTTCATGTGGCAGGCGGTGTTCTGTCCTATGGTATTCCGGAGTTCCGTCTTCCTAAGGATAAGATTGTTAAGCGGGAGATTGAAAATCTCCAGAAGATGGGTGTTACCATTGAGGTTAACTCTATTGCCGGCCGTCTGTTTACTGTAGATGAGCTGATGGATGAGATGGGCTTTGACGCTGTCTTTGTTGGTACTGGTGCTGGCCTTCCTCATTTTATGAATATTCCGGGTGAAAGCCTCAACGGTGTGTATTCCTCCAATGAGTTCCTTACCCGTTGCAATCTTATGAAGGCTTACGATTTTCCTAATCATGCAACCCCAATTGCCATGGGCAAGAAGGTGGCTGTAGTAGGCGGCGGTAATGTTGCCATGGATGCTGCCCGTACTTCTCTGCGTTTGGGAGCTGATAAGGTTTATATTGTATACCGCCGCAGTGAGGCTGAGCTTCCAGCCCGTGCTGAGGAGGTTCATCACGCCAAGGAGGAGGGTATTGACTTTAAGCTCCTCAATAATCCTGTGGAAATCATCGGTGATGAAAAAGGCTGGGTTAAGTCACTGAAGTGCATCCGCATGGAGCTGGGTGAGCCTGATGCTTCCGGCCGTCGTCGTCCGGTAGCTGTGGAAGGCTCTGAGTTTGAGCTGGATGTGGACACTGTAATCATGGCTATCGGTAATGGCCCTAACCCTATTGTGGCATCTACTACCCCTGGTATGGATACCAACAAGCGAGGCAATATTATTGCTGACGAGGAAACTGGTGCCACTACCAAGGAAGGCGTATTTGCCGGTGGCGATATTGTTACAGGTGCAGCAACTGTTATTCTGGCAATGGGTGCCGGCAAGAAGGCTGCAGCTGCTATTGATGAGTACCTCAAAAGCAAGAAATAAAGTAAGTGTGTAGGTCCAGTGGGTTGGTGCTGTTATTGCATCAGCCCACTTCTGTGTAAGTGTAAGGTTTGAAGTTTTAAAATGATTTTAGTTTCATCATGTCTATTAGGAAATAAAGTTAAGTATAGCGGGGGCTCCAACGACAATGAGCTTCTGATGCGTTACAGCCGCTATTTGACAGCTATCTGTCCCGAATCTGCTGGCAATCTGCCTATACCACGTCCACCCGCTGAGCTTCAGAATGGTGATGGTCGTGAGGTGTTGAAGGGAACTGCAAAAGTGGTCAATAAAGATGGGAAAGATGTAACAGCACATTTTATCCATGGGGCCAAAAATATTCTTGATATTGTGAAAAAGTACAGGGTACAGGTGGCTATTTTAAAGGCAAACAGCCCCTCTTGTGGCAAGGATGTTATTTATGATGGCAGCTTTAGTGGTAACAAAATTGATGGGGAAGGTGTCACGGCTGCTTTACTAAAGCAGAATGGAGTAAATGTCTATTCTGAAAAGGATCTTGATGAAAATACATTACAGCGAATAATTGCAATGTACAGGGAGGAATAATAGATGAGCAAAAAAGCGGAAATTTTTCAGGAGTATTTGACCAGTCACAACCTGACCATGTTCACCCGCCAGGATATGAACGATGAGCTGAAGACATCAGTGTTTCGCTCTGCCTTCAGTGTAGAAGGGCAGAACATTCCCTTTATCATAGTGGTGGATGAAAGTGCGTTTTCTGTATTGCAGGTTCAGATTGCCGGCAGTGTGGTGAATGACACAAATAAGGCCAAGGTTTATGAGGCGATTAACAACTGGAATATTACGCTGAAGCCGTTTAAATATGTTGTAGATACTGATGGCAGCCTGATTCTTACATGCTGCATGATGAATCCTGATGGTAAGATGGATGGTGATCAGGCCAATGCCATGATGAATATTATTCTGAATTATCTTACCAAGGAATACAAAAATATTTTGTCTGCCATAAAATGATATAGTGAGAGCTGCATAGGAGAGAGCCATGAATATTGTTATCGCTATTGACTCATTAAAGGGAAGTCTAACTTCTCTGGAAGCTGGTAAGGCTATTGAGACCGGTATTAAGAAGGTGTATTCTGAGGCAGTAACAAAAGTTTTGCCGCTGGCTGATGGCGGTGAGGGCACAGTGGAGGCATTGACTCTTGGCATGGGGGGAAAGCTGCAGAGCATAGAGGTTACTGGTCCTCTGGGAGATAAGATAAGGGCTCAGTATGGTATTTTATCTGACGGAAAAACAGCCATTGTAGAAATGGCTGCTGCTGCAGGTATTACTTTGGTGCCTGATAATAAGCGAAATCCTCTTTATACCACCACCTATGGTGTCGGCGAGATTTTGCTGGATGCAATGTACAAGGGCTGCCGTCATTTCATAATCGGTATTGGGGGCAGTGCCACCAATGACGGTGGAGTTGGTATGCTTCAAGCCCTTGGCTATGATATGCTGGATGCAGATGGCAAGCCGGTTCCTTTTGGGGCGGCGGGATTAAAGGTCCTTTGCCGTATTGATGACAGCAGGGTGACACCAGAGTTGAAGGATTGTTCCTTCCGCATAGCCTGTGATGTAACCAATCCTCTCTGCGGTGAGAAGGGCTGCAGTGCAATTTATGGCCCACAGAAGGGTGCCAGTCCCGAGGATATAGCTTTAATGGACAAATGGATGGGAGAGTATGCCCGTATATCCAAGGAAAAATATTCTCATGCTGATGCCAATGCTCCCGGAGCCGGGGCGGCAGGAGGAATGGGCTTTGCGTTTCTCACATTTACGAATGCCACCTTGGAATCTGGCATAGAGATTGTTTTGGCAGAGACCAAGCTGGAAGACCATATATCCAAGGCTGATCTGGTCATTACCGGTGAGGGGCGTCTTGACGGGCAGACTGTAATGGGAAAGGCACCTGTGGGCGTGGCCCGAATTGCCAAAAAATACAAAAAGCCGGTGATTGCCTTTGCAGGCTGCGTAACCCCGGAGGCCACGGCTTGCAACGAGCACGGTATAGATGCATTTTTCCCTATTTTGCGTGGAGTTGTAACTCTCTCTGAGGCCATGGAGCCGGAAAATGCAAGGCAGAATATGATTGACACAGTAGAACAGGTCATGCAGCTGCTGAAGATAAAAATAGATTAGGTGTTAGTTGTCAGTCTTGACAAAAAAGCCTAAAGATTGATATACTTAGTAAAGTTTTTGCGGGCGTGGCGGAACTGGCAGACGCGCTGGACTTAGGATCCAGTGCCGCAAGGCGTGGAGGTTCGACCCCTCTCGTCCGCACCAAAAATACAATAACATATAACGAAGGCTTTTTTGCCAGTATCGTGACAAAGATAATGGGAAAAAGACGAGTTAGATAAAGACGATGATAAAGAGGAGTATCTGTTTATGCAGCCCCAAAGAGAGGAAGGGAGAGGTGAGAGCCTTCCGGGTGTGCGGCAGAGAAGGTAGCTTTGGAGTTTTTCGGCTGAAGGGTGCAAGCGCATTTTTAGTAGGCCGGGACGCGGAAACGGCGTTATGTAAATGAGCTTAAAATCTTTGGCGATTTTAAGGAATTTAGGTGGTACCACGAAAGCAGGCACTTTCGTCCTTTGTAGGATGGAAGTGCTTTTTATTTTACATTTGAATTACAGGAGGTCTTGAATATGGAAGAAAATAACATTCCTAAGGTATATGACCCAAAATCCTTTGAGAAAAAATGGTATGGTTATTGGGAAGAAAACAAGCTGTTTCATGCAGTAGTAGACGAGGAGAAGGAGCCTTACAGCATCGTTATTCCGCCTCCAAATGTAACTGGCCAGCTTCACATGGGTCATGCTTTGGATAATACTCTCCAGGATATTCTCATTCGTTGGCGCCGTATGCAGGGTTATAATACTCTTTGGATGCCGGGCTGTGACCATGCGGGTATTGCTACCCAGGCCAAGGTAGAGGGGGCTCTTCGTGAGGAGGGAACTAACCGCTATGAGCTGGGCCGTGAGAAATTTTTGGAAAGAGTATGGCAGTGGAAGGAAAAGTTTGGCAGCCGTATTATGAGCCAGCTTCGTTCCCTTGGTTCTTCCCTGGATTGGGACAGAGAGCGTTTTACCATGGATGAGGGCTGTTCCAAGGCTGTTCGCGAGGTATTCGTAAGCCTTTATGAAAAAGGTCTTATCTATCAGGGTACCCGCATTACCAACTGGTGTCCTGATTGTAATACCGCTATTTCCGATATTGAGGTAGAGCATGAAACTGAGCAGGGCCATCTTTGGCATATCCGCTATCAGGTGGAAGGCGAGCCTGATAAGTATGTAGAGGTTGCAACTACCCGTCCTGAAACCATGTTTGGTGATACCGGTGTGGCTGTTCATCCTGATGATGAGCGTTACAAGGACTTAGTTGGCAAGAATGTAATTTTGCCGGTTGTTAATCGTGTAATTCCGCTCTTTGCTGATGAATACGTTGATTCTGCCTTTGGTACTGGTGCAGTAAAGGTTACCCCTGCCCATGATCCTAACGACTACGAAATGGGCCTTCGTCATAATCTGGAGCAGGTGAAGGTTCTGTCAAACACTGGTAAGATGCTGGAAGGTGCCGGTAAGTATGAGGGCATGGACCGCTATGAGTGCCGTAAAGCTCTGGTGAAGGAGCTGGAGGAAATTGGCGCCCTGGTTTCCGTTGAGGACCATGAACACGCAGTAGGTCATTGCTCCCGTTGCCATTCCACTATTGAGCCAATGATTTCCACCCAGTGGTTTGTAAAGATGGATACTCTGGCAAAGCCAGCAGCTGATGCTGTTAGGGATGGCCGCATTAAGTTCGTTCCAGAGCGCTTCACCAAGATTTATTGCCAGTGGCTGGATAATATTCGTGACTGGTGTATTTCTCGTCAGCTGTGGTGGGGTCATCGTATTCCTGCATGGTATTGCGACGACTGCGGAGAGACCACCGTATCCCGTGATGATATTTGTCAGTGCCCTAAGTGCGGCAGTAAAAATGTACGTCAGGATGAGGATGTACTGGATACCTGGTTCTCCTCCGGTTTGTGGCCATTTGAGACCATGGGCTGGCCTGAGGAGACTGCCGAGCTGAAGCATTTTTATCCTACTGCTACCCTGGTAACTGGCTATGATATTATTTTCTTCTGGGTTGCCCGTATGGTAATGATGGGTCTGGAATTTGGCAAGGATATTCCGTTTAAGACTGTATATATCCACGGTCTTGTAAGGGACAGCCCGGGTCGCAAGATGTCCAAGTCCCTTGGAAACCGTATCGGCCC
>NZ_JAZTZI010000087.1:0-8370 GCF_045637405.1 Anaerovibrio sp. | reverse complement strand
AATCCATATTTCCCGCCTCCTTTGCAAAACAGTATAAAAAAACTCCAAAGAGCCGGCTAACGCCGGCTCAATTATTTCTACTAAAATACTCTTATATTATACCATAAATCAAAATTTATTTCCGCACTAAGAAACCGCCTAGGCAATCTCCGTTAAAAGTTCTCATATCCCTTCCAACTGTCTGAAAATTTCCGGATAATCCTGTCTCATATCAAAAATATGATATACATAAATCGCATCATTGATAAATCGATATATTGCCGCATGTTTCTCTGCAATAACCATACGATAGCCACGCTGATTTAACCAATCATCAGGTGTCATGGAACCAGACTCAGGAAATTTTTCCAATCTTGAAATAGCATTCAATATACTGTCAGTCACTTTAGAAGCTGAATCCGCGCTAAAAAATAACTTGTACCAATCCGCTATACGCGCAAGGTCCTCCCATGCCTGTGGTAATATTATCACTTCATGTTTCATTGAGACGCTCCTGCAACTTTTCCCTTGCTTCAGCTAATGACATAGTTTTAGCCCCGCTTATCCGTTCCTGCTCAGCTAACATCACCTTTTCCCGCATATTGAGTATGGCCTCCCTGCGTTCAAATGCCTCTATACTCATAAACACGCCATCTCCCTCGCCATTTTTAGTTATATAAATTGGCTCCTGACTCTCACGGGCCATCATAGATATTTTTCCATAATCGTTCCGTAAGGATGTTGAAGGTTTTATTAACATAATCGCCACCTCCTATCATAATTCTATCATTATTCTATGGCTATTATATTACAATCATATCTTTTTTACCACAAAAATATGGCTACTGCACTGATTAAATGCAACAGCCACAGAATATAAATGCTAATAGTCAAATTATTGTTTTGACTTATACACGCAATGCGGGTATATATTTGAACGATATCGTTGCCATGGCATTATGAGAGAGCAAAAAACCGGTGTAGTGCATCATTTATTGATGAACCACACCGGTTTTAAATTCGTATTTAAATTATTTTGCGTAATCTACTACACGGGTTTCGCGGATGATGGTTGCCTTGATCTGACCTGGATATTCCAGCTCAGCCTCAATCTTCTTAACGATATCATGAGCAAGTGCAACTGCTTCCACATCATCAACCTTATCTGGCTTAACCATTACGCGGATTTCGCGACCAGCCTGAATGGCAAAGCAACGCTCAACACCATTGAAGGACTCGGCAATTTCCTCGAGACGGGTAAGACGCTTCAGATAAGTCTCCAGACTCTCACGGCGGGCACCAGGACGGGCTGCAGATACAGCATCCGCTGCTGCCACCAGAACTGCCTCAACAGTCATAGGCTCCTCGTCGCCATGGTGAGCGGCGATGGCATTAATAACATTCTTGGACTCTCTGTACTTCTTGGCAATGTCAGCACCAATCGTAACATGAGTACCCTCAACCTCGTTATCAATGGACTTACCAATATCATGGATAAGACCGGCACGCTTGGCCAGCATAACATCTACACCCAGCTCTGCAGCCATCATACCAGCCAAATGGGAAACCTCAACAGAGTGATTCAACACATTCTGTCCATAGCTGGTACGATATCTCAGACGTCCCAACAGCTTAATCATCTCTGGATGGAGGCCATGAACACCGGTATCAAAGGTTGCCTGTTCACCGGCTTCCTTAATACGCTGCTCCACCTCACGGCGGGCCTTGTCAACCATTTCCTCAATTCTTGCCGGATGGATACGGCCATCGGTAATGAGCTTCTCCAGTGCGATACGGGCCACCTCGCGGCGAACCGGATCAAAACCGGAAAGGATAACAGCCTCTGGGGTGTCATCAATAATCAGGTCAATACCAGTCATGGTTTCAAGAGCGCGGATATTGCGACCCTCACGGCCAATGATACGGCCCTTCATTTCATCATTTGGCAGGGCAACTACGGAAACAGTAGTCTCTGCCACATGGTCAGCAGCACAACGCTGAATTGCCAAAGAAATGATATTTCTTGCCTTCTTTTCAGCCTCATCCTTGGTCTGCTGCTCATATTCCTTAATCATAATGGCCTTTTCATGCTTCAGCTCTTCTTCTACCTCTGCCAACAGCATGTTCTTGGCCTCTTCAGGAGAAAGACCGGAAATACGCTCCAGCTCTTCCTTCTGCTTTTCATGCAGCTCCGTAATCTCAGCCTGGCTCTTTTCCAGCTTGGCCTCCCGGGAAGCAAGGTTCTCCTCCTTCTTCTCCAGGGCATCAATCTTGCGGTCAAGATTTTCTTCCTTCTGAACTATACGGCGCTCATGGCGCTGAATCTCGGAGCGACGCTCACGAGTATCCTTATCAAGCTCCTGACGAAGACGATGGACATCCTCCTTCGCCTCCAACAGCTTCATTTTCTTTGCTGCTTCACCTTTTTCCTCAGCATCACGAACGATACGCTTTGCTTCTTCCTCAGCAGAACCAATCTGCTGCTCGGCTGCCTGCTTACGCATCATATATCCGCCAAAGCCGCCCAATACCAGGGCAACAACAGCTGCTCCAACTATTTCAATGATAATAACACACCTCCCTACTAATTTTTAAGCCTCTCTAAGCATTAATTATCATTATTTTTGACCGGAATGTTTTACCCAGCCATACTATTTTATTTTACTGAAATATGCAAATAGTGTCAAGGAAGGCAGAGGCTAAAGCATTACGAATTTAGCCTATCATTTGCGCCATTCGGCAGTATCAAACAACAAGGTTACCGGACCATCGTTTTCGGAGGAAACCTTCATCATGGCACCGAATTCTCCATGCTCCACCCTAAATCCCTTTTCCCGGCAAATAGACATGAATTTCTCATAAAGAGGTATGGCTATATCAGGTTTACCTGCTCCTGAAAAGCTGGGACGGCGCTTTTTCACATCGGCAAACAGAGTAAACTGAGAAACTACCAGCAGGCTTCCCCCTACAGCCTCCAGATTAAGGTTCATCTTGTCATCATCGTCAGGAAAAATACGACAATTGCAGATTTTCTCCGCCATAATAGCCGCATCCTCCTCTGTATCATCCGGACCAACCCCCAGCAATACCAAAAAGCCCTTATCTATAGCTCCATGAATTTTGCCATCTATTTCCACGGAAGCGGAATTAACACGGGTAACAACAGCTCGCATAAAAGTAAATCCTCCTAAAAAATATTTACATGAATTACGGAATAATAAAGGACGAGGACAAGTGGATATAGCAATAAGTTTTGGAGCGTCAAGAAACTATTTTTTGCATACTTACACATTGAGAAAACATCCACTGTTTGAGCGAAGCGAGTTTGGATTTTTCTCAATGACTGATTCAAAGCAAAACAATAGTTTTAGCGACAAAACTGTGCTATAGATACTTGCCCTCGTCCCATTATTTTCAATTTATTTTCCAGCCTTCATCCTGTTCATGGCACTAAATAGCGCCATTATGGAAGCTGTGATAATATCCGTATCCATACCAGCACCCCATGTTATCTTGCCATTTGTGCCTGTAATACCAATATAGGCCATGGCCCGGGAATTGGCACCGATTTCCAAAGCATGCTCACTGTAGGTCAGGTCTGTGTATTTAATATCGGTATTCTCCTGAATAGCGTTAGACACAGCATCCAGGCGGCCGTTACCACGGGCATTGAAGGTTACCATCTTACCATCAATTTCCAGATCCACAACGCCACAGCGACTGCCGTCCACATCTTTTCTCAATGTGAAGTCAATTAACTTATACGGAGTCTCCACATTTACATAATTATCATGGAAAATCTGATAGATTTCATCCGGCATAAGCTCCTTGTGCTTGTGGTCAGACACACTCTTTACAGCATAACCAAAATCCTCCCGCATCTTCTTTGGCATGGTAATGCCGTATTTCTGCTCCATAATGAAGGCAACGCCACCCTTGCCGGACTGGCTGTTAATACGGATAACATCGCCGTCATATTCACGGCCCACATCGTGTGGGTCAATAGGAAGATATGGTGTGGTCCAATGGTCAGGATCTTTTTCATCACGCCACTTCATGCCCTTGGCAATAGCATCCTGGTGTGAACCGGAGAAGGCGGCAAATACCAGAGCCCCTGCATAAGGCTGACGAGGTGGCACCTGCATACGGGTTACCTTTTCATAAAGATCAACCAGCTTTGGCATATCGGTGAAATCCAGCTCAGGGTCAACGCCCAAAACAAACATATTCATGGCAAGGGTTACAATATCCACGTTACCTGTACGCTCGCCGTTTCCAAAGAGAGTACCCTCAACGCGGTCAGCACCTGCCAGCAGGCCCAGCTCTGTATCTGCTACGCCACAGCCTCTGTCGTTGTGCGGATGAAGTGAAAGCTCAACTGCATCACGGTATTTAAGGTTCTGGGAAATATAAGCCACCTGCATGGCATATACATGCGGCATGGACATTTCCACTGTTACCGGGATATTAATAATTGCCTTGTGGTCAGGAGACGGCTGCCATACATCCAATACCGCATTACAAACCTCTAGAGCATATTCCGGCTCCGTACCGGTAAAACTCTCAGGGGAATACTCGAAGCGATAATTTGCACCAGCCTCTTCGGTCAGTTTCTTTAACAGCTTGGCGCCATCCACGGCTATCTGCTTGATTTCTTCCTTGGACATGCGGAATACCTGTTGGCGCTGGGCCACAGATGTGGAATTATACACATGGACAATGGCGTTCTTTACTCCCTCCAGAGCCTCAAAGGTTTTCTTTATAATATGCTCCCGGGCCTGAGTCAGCACCTGTACCGTTACATCATCAGGGATAAGATTATCCTCTACCAGTTTGCGCAGGAAGGTATACTCCGTTTCGGAAGCAGCAGGGAAGCCCACTTCTATTTCCTTAAAGCCTACCTCTACAAGCATCTTGAAAAATTCTATCTTTTCATCCAGACTCATAGGGATAATAAGAGCCTGATTGCCGTCCCGAAGATCCACAGAACACCATTTAGGTGCCTTTTCAGGATGCTCCTTGTACATCCAGCTCATATCCGGCTTAGGTGGCATATAATATCCCTTGGAATATTTGGTAAAATTCTTCATCGCATGTCTCTCCTTCTATGATAAATATAAATCCTAAACAAAAAAGCCCTTCATCTCCAAAGAGACGAAAGACTGCCTTTCGTGGTACCACTCAATTTTGCATCATACAGACACACACTCAACGGATACGGTCAAACACCATGACTTCATATCCCCCTGATATAACGGTCAGCTCCGGCGTCACCTACTATCACCTATAAGATGAATTCAGCTGGCTGTTCAAAGGCCAGTTCACAAAAGCTCACCTGCTGTCTCACACCTCCCGACAGCTCTCTGAAAGGCTCCCTTATGCTAATATTCCTCATCAACACATTCTCATATTTACTTACCCGTTAAATATATCACACCCATAGGTGTTTTTCAAGAATTTTTATAAAAAATATGGGTATCTGTAAAGTTTTTGTCCTCTACAAATACCCATTTGTTTATTTCTTTGTAGCAATTATATTAAATACCGCTTTATTTGAAGGAAATATGTCCATTTGTAACTGTCATGGCTACATTGTCCCCTTCAGCCACATCACCTCTGATAATAGCCTTGGAAAGCTCCGTTTCCACTACACGGGTCAACAGACGGCGGAGAGGTCGGGCACCGAAGTTTGGTTCATAGCCCTCATCAGAAAGATACTGCAATACCTCATCATCCCAGCTGAGAGTAATCTTAACCTGCTTGCTTACACGCTCGTTGAGGTTCTTCAGCATCAGATCGGCAATCTCCCTTACCTGTGCCTTTGCCAAAGCCTTGAATACCACAATATCATCCACACGATTCAGGAACTCAGGACGGAAATAATCCTTCAAAATTTCCTTTACAGCTGCCTCAGCCTCCTCGTAATCCTTATTAAGAATCTCATGGGAGCCCAAATTTGAGGTCATAATTATTACGGTATTCTTGAAGTTTACCACACGTCCCTTGCCATCAGTAAGACGGCCATCATCCAAAATCTGCAGCAAGACATTAAATACATCACGATGTGCTTTCTCAATTTCATCCAGCAAAATAACACTATATGGCTGACGGCGAACTGCTTCTGTAAGCTGTCCACCTTCCTCATAGCCCACATAGCCAGGAGGCGCACCGATAAGACGAGCCACAGAATGCTTCTCCATGTACTCACTCATATCAATACGAATCATGCTACGCTCAGAATCAAAGAGAGATTCTGCCAGTGTCTTGGCCAGCTCAGTCTTACCCACACCAGTAGGACCAAGGAAAATAAAGGAACCAATAGGCCTATCCGGGGCCTTGATACCAGCACGGGCACGAAGTATGGCTTCACTTACCACTGTTACAGCCTCATCCTGACCTATAACCCGCTGATGAAGATTATCCTCCAAATGCAGCAGCTTTTCCCTTTCGCCTGTCATCATCTTGGTAACAGGAATACCAGTCCAGCGGCTGACAACCTTGGCAATATCTTCCTCGCCGACCTCTTCCTTCAAAAGCTGTTCATCACCGGCCTTGGCAGCCATTTCCTCCTCCTGCTCCTTAAGCTGTTTTTCCAGCTCCGGCAGTTTGCCGTATTTAAGCTCAGAGAGGCGGTTAAGATCATAGTCACGCTCTGCTGCTTCCATTTGACTGCGAACTGCATCCATTTCCTTCTTTATACCACGGATACGGAGGATTGCCTGATGCTCAGAATCCCATTCCTCCTGTAAGGCCTCCTGCTCCTGCTGAAGCTGGGCCTTTTCCTTCTGAATAGCTGCCAGCTTTTCCTTACCAGCCTCATCTGTTTCCTTCTGCAGGGCCTGTTCTTCAATTTCCAGCTGTAAAATCTTACGACGAACCTCATCAAGAGGAGCCGGCATGGACTCAATTTCAGTACGAAGCTTGGCCGCAGCCTCATCTACCAAATCAATGGCCTTATCCGGCAGGAAACGATCGGAAATGTATCTGTCTGAAAGAACAGCCGCAGAAACCAGGGCCGCATCACGAATTCTTACTCCGTGATGAACCTCATAGCGCTCCTTCAGCCCACGGAGAATGGAAATAGTATCCTCCACACTTGGCTCCCCCACCATAACCGGCTGGAAACGACGCTCCAAAGCAGTATCCTTTTCAATGTATTTACGGTATTCATTTAATGTGGTGGCGCCAATACATCTAAGCTCGCCACGGGCCATCATTGGCTTCAAGAGATTTCCTGCATCCATGGATCCCTCGGAAGCACCTGCCCCGACAACGGTGTGAACCTCATCAATAAAGAGAAGTATCTGACCGTCAGATTTTACTACCTCATTAAGTACAGCCTTTAAGCGCTCCTCAAACTCGCCACGATACTTGGCTCCGGCAATAAGGGCACCCATATCCAGTGAGTAAAGGGTCTTGCTCTTTAATGATTCAGGCACATCCCCTGCCACAATACGACGGGCCAGGCCCTCCACAATGGCAGTTTTACCAACACCTGGCTCACCGATAAGCACAGGATTGTTTTTGGTACGACGGGACAAAATCTCAATGGTTCTGCGGATTTCCTCATCACGGCCAATTACAGGATCCAGCTTGCCCTGACGGGCCACCTGGGTCAGATCACGACCATATTTTTCCAGTGCCTGATAGCTTTCCTCCGGGTTGCTGGAATTGACATTCTGCTTTCTGTTTTTCTTTATAGAATCCTTTACCTTGCCGCTGGTAAGGCCGAAGCTCTTACAAATCTCTCTGGCCTCATCACCACCATCCTCGCAGATAGCCAACAGCAGATGCTCAGTACTTATGTAGGAATCCCCCATCTTGCCAGCCAGCTGTTCAGCCTTGGCCATAACCCGTCCCAGCTCAATGCTCATAGTCAGACGGTCCTGTCCCTTGACGCTAGGAATCTTCTTTAAACGTTCCTCAACGCTGGTCTGCAACATTCGGGTATCCACACCTGCCTCCTGGAAAATAGTTCCAAGAAGCCCCTCAGGCTCCTGAGCCAGTGCCATAAGTACATGCAGTGATGTGATTTCCTGATGATAACGAAGTGCCGCATTCTGTTGTGCGGACTGTAAGGTATTTAAAACTCTCTGAGTGTATTTTTCCTGTTCCATATTCTGCTCCCTCCATTCTCCATGAAAGTGGTATTTAGTCTTCTAAGGTTATTATAGCTTAATAAGTCAAAAAGTCAATTAATATTTTAGACTTTTTGACTTTTATAAAAATCAAGAAAAAGCTGCCCTCTCCTGATATGCTCCCCCTATGGGAGACAGTAAAAAATAAAACTGTCATCATAGGGGGAGTTTTTATGCCACAAAAACATAAAATTACAGCAGAGGAGAAAGTTAAACTTGTCCGAGCTTACCTATCAGGAGAGATTACTCAAAG
>NZ_JAZTZI010000086.1:0-18167 GCF_045637405.1 Anaerovibrio sp. | reverse complement strand
CGTATATCGTTGATGGTAAACATAGTATGGGATTCCTTCAATCAGTTAAGTTATACGTTCATTTTACTATAAGTGGATAAAAATGCAAGTAAGCGCTATATGGCTATTTCTATACTGACTAAAATTGGCTATTTTTGACCGCCCCGGAGTGGCTATTTCCGACTGACTTTAACACCGCCAAACAACACCCACTGATATTATATGAAACATACAGTCAATAATCAATTATTAGTAATATTTTGACACAAAAATGCAACGAAAATATTTTCGTTGCATTTTTGTTTTACATATTATATGATTATTGCAACATAAACGACATGAAACAGGAGGGAGAGAGATGAAAGAGGGGCGGAACTTAGAATTCAAGCGGGAAGTCACCAATACTTTTTTAAAGACGGTAAGTGCCTTTGCCAATTTTGGAACGGGGAAAATATTATTTGGTGTGGATGATGATGGAAATAATGTTGGCATTGAAGATGGAGAAAATGTCAGTTTGGCGATAGAGAATAAGATAAATGACAGCATTAGGCCCAAGCCAGAATATTCTATTTCAATAAATAATAAAACAAAAATTATTACTCTTGATGTTTTTGAAGGTAAAGATAAGCCTTATTTCTACAAGGGGAAGGCTTATCGTCGTAGTGATACAGCTACTATTGAAACAGACCACGTTGAACTAAAGCGTTTGGTTTTGGAAGGTTCAAATCTGAATTTTGAAGAGCTGGCTTGTGGAAGTAATCAGCTCACCTTTGATTATTTGGAGAAAAAGCTGAAGGAAATATTGGGAGTATCAAAGCTCACGGATGATATTTTACGGACCTTTGGCTTTTATAATGAGGAAAAACAATATAATATTGCAGCAGCGTTATTTGCAGACGAAAACAAATATAGTGGTATTGATATGGCCAGATTCGGCAATAGTATCAGTGAAATAATGGATAGAGAAACCTATTCGGGGATATCTGTGCTAAAACAATACGATATGGCTGTGGCCATGTATGAGCGTTATTATCAATACGATAAAATTGATGGAATAGAGCGAAGAAAGGTTGAAATTATTCCTGAGAAGGCATTTAGGGAGGCTGTGGCCAATGCCTTGGTTCATCGAACTTGGGATAATAACCCTTATATCAGAATATCCATGTTTCCTGACAAAATAGAAATCGCTTCTCCAGGTGGTTTGACAAAAGGACTTACCAAGGAAGAATATATCAATGGTTTTATTTCCGACCTGAGAAATCCAATAGTGGCCAATGTCTTTTTTAGATTGCGTCTTATTGAAATGTTTGGAACAGGCATTAAGCGGATAAAAGAGGCTTATAACGGTGCAACCAGACAGCCATCCTTTGAAGTAACGGACAATGCAGTTTTTGTGGTGTTGCCGGCTTTCACAACTACTTACGAGATAACCACGGACAATAAAAAGGTAATGGAGGTGTTGGAAGACGGCATGAGGCTTTCTAGCAGTGAAATCGCCGATAAACTGGATTGGAGCAAGGCAAAAACCATTCGGGCTCTGAATACCCTCCATACCAGCGGCTACATTAAACGAATAGGAAATGGCCGGGGAACAACATATTCCATAAATTGAAAGTATTGACTGTTGGGTCATTGTATATATTCAGTACCCTAACCAACTGTTTTGTGATATGATATAGGCGGTGTTTTACGATAGTTGTTTTAGATACAAACAGAAAAGTGTAAGGTGAAGTAATGCAGAATTTGTTATCTGTCATGTTAAAGGACAGTTCAATAGAGCAAATGAGCACCTGCTATAATAGAGGAAAGGGGCAGGCCTTTGTGTACGGTTTATCCGGTACCCAAAAGCATGCCTCCTTTTGTGCTTGTTATGCGGAAAATCCAAGAACGAGTATAATCATCACCTATGATCAGGATGAGCTGGGGGCATGGAAGGAAAATCTTACGTCCTTGCTGCCCGATACTGAGGTGGTGGAGCTGCCTGTTCTTGATATGGTGGATTTTAATGCGGCAGCCAAGGGTATTGCCAGAAATTCCCGCCGTATGGAAATATTGGGAAGCCTCCTTAAGGGGGATACCAGAATTATATTGGCCACGGCCCAGGCGGCAGCCCAGAAGGGTATATCACCAAAACAGTTTAAGGCCCTGAGTCTTAAGCTGAAGGTGGGTACTGTCATAGAGCGGGATGATTTGCTGGACCAGTTGGTTAAGATGGGCTATGAGCGTGTGGACCAGGTGGATATGCAGGGGGAATTCTGCGTCCGTGGTGGTATCGTGGATGTATTTCCCGTTAATAGTCACGCTCCGTATCGTATGGAATTCTTTGATGATGAGGTGGATTCCATACGCTTTTTTGATGTGGAAAACCAGACCTCCATATCCAAGACTGACAAGGCAGAAATCCTGCCCTTTGATGTTTTTGATGACAAGCATCGTAAGGCCATGTTTACGGAATTTATCACCAATGAGGCGGCAGTTATTGTTGATGATCCATTGAAGGTCCGTGAAGAAATCATAAAGCTGGCCAAGGAAAATCCGGATATTAAGGGACGTCTTTTTTCCTGGGAGGATTTTCTGGGGAAAATTAATTCCTACAATGTAATTTATATGGCCATGATGCTTCATAGCCTTCACAGTATAAATCTTGACCACCTTATCGGTGTATCCGTGCAGGGGGTGGCTTCCTACCAGCGTCAGTTTGATATGTTTACCAACGACATGGAAAGCTGGCTGGGAGAGAAAAATCAGGTTATTGTTACCTTGGGGGATATGGCCAAGGTGTCCTCTGTGCGGGAAATATTAGGCCGCAATCGTCTGGCCTCCGTTGAGGGGGATGTTGAAACTGCCCTCAGACCGGGAGTGGCAACGGTAGTTAAGGGAAGCCTTTTAAACGGCTTTGAGCTTCCGGGGGCCAAGCTTGTCGTAATTACGGAAAAGGATATCTTCGGACGCCAGAAAAAGCGCCTTTCCCGCATCAGCAAGGAAGACCGCATACATCATTTCCGGGAAATTAACGTGGGGGATTATGTGGTTCATTCCCAGTATGGTATTGGTAAATACTGCGGTGTAAAAACCGAGGAAATCAACGGAATTAAAAGGGATTATCTCTATATTCAATATGGCGGTGAGGACCGTCTTTTCGTGCCAACTGACCAGGTAAGTATGCTGCAGAAATACATCGGCAAGGAAGGCGAGGTACCGAGACTCCACAAAATTGGCAGCTCCAGCTGGACCAAGACCAAGAACAAGGTACGTTCTTCCGTTAAGGATATTGCCAAGGAGCTGATAAATTTATATGCCAAGCGCAAGCGGGATGAGGGCTATGCCTTTTCCCCGGATACCGTATGGCAGCGGGAATTTGAGGATGCCTTTTCTTATGAGGAAACCCATGACCAGTTGACAGCCATTGCGGAAATAAAGGCAGACATGGAACGCCAGCAGCCCATGGACCGCCTCCTGTGCGGTGATGTGGGCTTTGGCAAAACCGAGGTGGCTATCCGCGCCGCATTTAAGGCAGTTATGGATGGCAAGCAGGTGGCGGTGTTGGTACCTACCACCGTTTTGGCTCAGCAGCATTACCAGACCTTTGCGGAAAGATTTCACAATTTCGGGCCAACTGTGGAGGTCATTAACCGCTTCAGGAGTCCAAAGGAGCAAAAGACAGTGGTGGCCAAGGTTGAAGCCGGTCAGGTGGACATTCTTATTGGAACCCATGCCATTTTAAATGCCAAAAAGGTCAAATTCAAGGATTTGGGGCTTCTGATAGTGGATGAGGAGCAGCGTTTTGGCGTTTCCCAAAAGGAAAAGATAAAGCAGATGGCCATCGGCATAGATGTGCTTACTCTGAGTGCTACCCCTATTCCAAGAACACTTCACATGTCTTTGGCAGGGGCCCGGGATATGAGCGTTATTGAAACACCGCCCCAGGAGAGGTTTCCGGTTCAGACCTATGTGGTGGAGGAAAACGATAATATTATCCGTAACGCCATTAACAGGGAACTGAAGCGTGGGGGACAGATATATTTCGTTTATAATCGGGTGGATAGTATATACTCAATGCTGGCCCGTTTGGAAAAGCTGGTGCCCGATGCCAATATTCGGGTGGGCCATGGTCAGATGCCGGAGGCCCAGCTGGAGCGCGTCATGGTGGAATTTTACGAGGGCCAGTTTGATATACTTCTTTCCACCACCATCATTGAAAGTGGGCTGGATGTGTCCAATGCCAATACCATTATTGTATATGACGCGGATAAATTCGGTCTGGCCCAGCTTTATCAGATGCGGGGCAGAGTGGGACGTTCACGAAATATAGCCTATGCTTATCTTCTGTACAAGCAGGATAAGGTGTTGTCGGAGGTGGCAGAAAAGCGCCTTCAGGCCATTAAGGAATTTGCGGAATTAGGAGCCGGCTTCAAAATTGCCATGCGTGATCTGGAAATCCGCGGTGCTGGCAATCTCCTTGGCTCTCAGCAGCATGGTCATATTGCCAGCGTAGGCTTTGAAATGTATTGTCGTATGCTGGATGATGCGGTGCAGGAGCTTAAAACCGGCAAGCCTGTGGAGCGTCAGACAGACCCATTGGTGGAGATAAAGGTTCAGGCCTATATCGACAATGAATACGTGGGCAACGCCATGCATAAGATTGAGATTTATCAGCGGCTGGCAGCTTTGAAGAATAATGAAGCCTTGAACAGATTAATGGACGAGCTGGTGGACCGCTTTGGTGATCCGCCACAGTCCGTGCTGAACCTCTTTACAGTGGCCCGTATCAGAAATGAGGCAAGACTTTCTGGAGTTCAGCGCATAACAGAGGGCAGCCAGTATCTGGAAATTTATTTTGCCGGAGAGCCTAAATGTCCGGTGGAAAATATTTTGGAGGTTTCCGGAATGTATGGCAGCCATGTGAAATTTGACAATCAGGACAAGGCTATGCTTATTGATTTAAGCATTGTGCCAAGGGCTACTATTCACGACTTTGTGCTGGCAATTATGGAAATATTAAACGGTAAGGCTGTGGCCGGTGCCGCTTCAAAATAATTTGTTGATTTATGAATGAAATTTATGTGGGAGGTTGTATAAATGGGCAGTATTACTGTTATTGGCCTTGGACCAGGTGATTTTGGCCTCATAACAATAGACAGCTGGGAGCGTATGAAAAATGCGCAGCATTTGTATTTCCGTACGGAAAAGCACCCGACGGTGCCAATGATAAAGGAAAGAGGCATCAGCTTTACCTCCTATGACAGCTTCTATGAGGGGGCAGATAGCTTTGAGGCCCTCTATGATGCCATTGCCAAGGATTTGGTGAAGAAGGCTGCAACAGAGGATTTGGTATATGCTGTGCCGGGCAGTCCCATGGTGGCTGAAAAAACCGTGGTTCTTTTGCGAGAATATTGTCAGCAGGAGAATATTAAGCTGGATATTCAGCCGGGAATGAGCTTTGTGGAGGTGCTATACAGCAAGCTGGGCATTGACCCCATTGATGGCATGACCATTATTGACGCGGAGGATTTTGACCAGCTGCCGGTGGATATGCCTACAGGACTGGTTATTACCCAGGTATACAGCCCTCAGATTGCATCGGATACTAAACTGAGCCTTATGGAGGTTTTCCCCGATGAATATCCTATTACTTACATTCATAAGCTGGGAATGCCAGATGAAAGTATTCGCGCCATTGAGCTTTATGAGCTGGACCGCCAGCCGGATATAGATTACCTGACAAGTCTTTATATACCGCCGTTTAAGAGTAAGGATGAGTTTGATATTACTCCTTTGAAGGATATTGTACACACTCTACGCTCCCCAGGCGGATGCCCTTGGGATATTGCCCAGACCCATGAAAGTATTCGCACCAATTTAATAGAGGAAACCTATGAGGTGCTTGAGGCCATTGAACTTCAGGACTATCATCTTCTGTGTGAGGAATTGGGGGACTTGCTTTTGCAGGTTGTCTTCCATGCCCGTATGGCAGAGGAAACAGGGGCCTTTTCTATGCAGGAGGTCATTGATGAAGCCACAGAGAAGCTGGTTCGTCGCCATCCCCACATTTTCGGTGATGTGCAGGCATCAGACGCCGGGGCGGCAGTAATGGCATGGGAGTCCATTAAAAAGAAGGAAAAGAAGGACAGGGACTCTGTGCTGGATGGGGTTCCAATGGGATTGCCAGCACTGATGAGTGCCCAAAAGCTCCAGCATAAGGCCGCCAAAGTGGGCTTTGACTGGGATGAAATTGCACCGGTTTGGGATAAGATAAAGGAAGAAGTGGAGGAGCTGAAGGAGGCCCAGCTGGAAGGGGATCCAAAGCATATTGAGGAAGAACTGGGAGATGTGCTGTTTACCGTGGTAAATCTTGCCCGCTTTTTGAAGGTTGATTCGGAGCTGGCTCTTATGAATACCAACAGGAAATTCACCAAGCGCTTTCATTTTGTTGAGAAAAAGGTAAAAGAGTCTGGAAAAAAATGGTCAGAATTCACTTTGAATGAACTTGATGAGCTGTGGAATGCGGCAAAATAGTGCTAAAATTCAAAAAAATTCAATAATTTTTTATACTTTTCTTGCAGAAACCCAGTGTTTATGGTATATTGAAGTCAATGAAGGGGTGAAAACCTAGTAGTTATGCGGGTTTTCAGATATACCTAAATAAGAGGAGGATGTATATGAATAAGTCTCAGTTGGTTGCAAAGGTTGCAGAAAAGGCTGGCCTTACCAAGAAGGATGCTGAAAAGGCAGTAAATGGCCTGTTTGCAAGCGTACAGGAAGCTCTGGTAGCTGGCGACAAGGTTCAGATGATTGGTTTTGGTACTTTCGAGGTTAAAGCTCGTGCCGCTCGTACCGGCCGTAACCCTCAGACTGGTGAGGAAATCGAGATTGCAGCTTCTAAGAACCCTGCATTTAAAGCTGGTAAGGCTTTGAAGGATGCTGTAAACCCTAAGAAGGGCGCAGCTGCAGCTAAAAAGGACAAGAAGGCTAAGAAGGGCAAGAAAAAATAAAGACGTTATTTCTTATACAATCTGGCTGCCGCAAAATTCTGAGGCAGCCTTTTTGTTGTCTTCCGTTGAGGACGGTCTGGATAAAGGGAACCTATATTTATGGATAATAAAACAGTTTTGATTACCGGTGGCACTTCAGGGATCGGTCTGGCCACCGCCATACGATTTGCGGGGAAAGGGTATAATGTGGTTTTGCTGGGACGGGATGCTGAACGTGGCTTGCGGGCTGTAAAGACCGTAATGGAAAGAATCAGTGGTGCTAACTGCAATTATATTCCTTGTGATGTCAGAATAATAAGTGATTGTAAAAACGCTGTGGAAAAGGCAGCGGAGCTCTATGGCTCAATTGATGTGCTGGTTAATTCCGCAGGGGTTTACTTCGAAAGGGCCATTGAGGATATGGGGGAAGATGATTTTTCCCTTATCATGGATATAAATGTTAAAGGGACGTATTTTATGACCCAACAGGCTGCTTTGGCAATGAAGAAGCGGGGCTCGGGAGTAATAGTAAACGTCTCCTCTGATGCCGGGATTCATGGGAATATGCTGTGCAGTGCCTACTGTGCCTCCAAGGGGGCCGTAAATCTTTTTACCAAGGCCATGGCTTTGGAGCTTGCCCCATGGAATATCAGGGTCAATAGTGTGTGTCCGGGAGATGTAATGACTCCCCTTACGGAAAAACAGCTGGAGCAATATCCTGATCGGGAGACAGCTCTTAGGGAAATGAAGTCTGTTTATCCCTTGGGGAAAATCGGAACTCCTGAAGAAATTGCGGGAGTAATTGAATTTTTGTGTTCCGATGATGCAGCCTTTGTCAATGGCGCTATATGGAGTGTTGACGGAGGAATTACAGCTTAGTGTAAAATGTTGATACTTTTTTAGCGGTGTGATACAATGACACCGCTATATTTTTTGCAAATATTTAAGGAGGTATTGGTGCATGAAGTCAAAGGCAAAGTCCTTTCTCATTGTAACGGCGTCTGTGGGCTCAGGCCATGAAAAGGCGGCAGCGGCAGTGGCTGAAAGCATAAAAAAACAGCATCCGGATGCTGTCATAACTATTATTGATTTCATGTCTGTAAAGACCTCCTGGGTAAATGCTTTTATGAAGAGCTGCTACCTTAATATGCTGTACTTTGTGCCGAATCTTTACGAGTTTATGTACCAGTTTACTGCCGGCAAAAAGAAGGGCGGTTTTGTAAAATGGGCCATGAGCTCCGTTATTGTGTATTCCATGAAGACACTTATAAAAAAATACCGGCCTGATACCATTATATGTACCCACCCATTCCCGGCTGATGCAGTATCCCATCTCCTGGAGCATAAAAGGGCTGACTTTGATTCATGTGCCATAATTACAGATTATTCTGTTCACCAGATGTGGGTCTGCCCAAAGCTTGACCATTATTTTGTGGCTATTGATTCCATGCGGGAACAGCTGGTGGAATTTGGTATAAGCAGGGATATTATTCATGTCAGTGGAATTCCGGTTTCAGAGCCCTTCTGCCATAGCTATGACAAGGTATTGTGCCGTCAGGAGCTGGGGCTTGAACCGGATATGCCTGTGGTTCTGATGATGGGAGGAGGTCTTGGCCTTGGCGGGATGGACGCTGCCATGGATCAGCTGGAAAAAATCAAAATGAAATTGCAGCTGCTCGTCATAGCCGGCCGTAATGAAGACCTAAAGAAAAAGGTGGAAGCCTTTGCTGTAAAATCCCACCACAATATTATAACCTGGGGATATACGGATAGGGTGCCGGTTATGATGGCTGCCGCCGATATTCTCATTACAAAGCCCGGGGCCCTGACCTTGACAGAGGCCATGTCCCTTGGGCTGCCAATGGTGCTCCATGAGCCTATACCAGGACCGGAGACGGATAATGCCCGTTTCATGTCTGAGGGTGGCATGGCTGTATGGCTCCATTCCGGGGACAGCCTTTCCAAGATAATCGGTGATTTGTTGGATCATCCTGAAAAGCTGGCGGAAATGAGCCAAAATTCCTTAAAATACAGGCGTACAGCTGCTGCCAGTGAGATAGCACTGTGTATGAGCTAGAGATTGAGTCGGTGGCTGGGAAACTACAGGGGGAAGACCGGTATTTACTGCCCGATAAAAGTGTGGAAAATGGACTTAAGTTTTATTTTTCACCTTATCTAATGTTATGATATAATATTCTTGCAGAGCTGTCTGGAAAAATCTGGGTAGGTTTTATTTTTCTCTTTGTGCAGTTTTTTATCGTAGTAAGCAGGATGAGAGCATACAGGCTTTCATCAGCCCTTACACGAAATCTAAAGCTCATCTGTATCTTTCAGATTTGATGAACTAAGATTTCGTAGTAACACTATAGAAAGTGTGTGGTGGTTAATTTGGCAGTTACCGCATTGGAAAGTGGAGAAAAAGGTGCTCTTTTGTGCCCGGAGTGCAAAAGACCATTAGTATATAAAGATGGTGGCCAGGTACGGGTAGTGGATGGCAAGGTGGATTATGAAAATATTAAGCCTCGCCATGTGTGCTTTTATTGTCAAAAGTTCTACAGAGAAATGCTTCATTCCGGATATTATGATGTATTTGATTTAGACGATGAGCTGAAGGAAGAAGCCAAGACCTTGCATCTGGATATTCCCGGACCTGATAAGGAGCCTGGGGAAAAAACATCTGGGGATACTGAAACCGTTGTCCGTCTTATTAAGGGGCGGGGAGGCAGCTATAAGTGTCCTCGCTGCAAAAATACCCTGCGCTGTACCGAAGGCGGGGCTATAAGGGTTATAGGGGATAAGGTGGATTACGAAAGTATTAAGCCGAAGTTTATATGTGATAGCTGTAAGGTGTTTTATCGTGAGCTTCTTACCTCTGGCATGTATGACACCTTTCCTTTGGAGGATGAGGAGCAGGAGGAACAGCCGGAGAAGAGCACAGTTACGGATATTAATCCAGTGGTGGCTCTTGCCAAGAATGGTTCCGGCCATTATCTTTGCCCTGCCTGCAATCAGGAGCTGGAATTTTCTGATGGCGGACAGGTGCGGGTAGTAAATGGCAAGGTGGACTACGAAAATGTTAAGCCACGTTATATATGTCGGCGCTGTGAGACCTTTTACCGGGAGCTGTTAAGCTCAGGACTATATGAGAGATTTGACTTGGAGGAGCTGACTCTGCCACCGGAAAGAAAGAAGATTATCGGAACCGGTGACTTGGAGCCTATGCAGCTCAAGAAGGACGAAAATGGTAATTGCTCCTGTCCTCGCTGCGGTGCCAACATGAGGTATCTGGAGCCGGAGGCCGTTAAGATTATTAACGGTCGTGCTGATATGAGAGACACTGTGGCCCGTTTTGCCTGTGATGAGTGTAGTTCCATTTATAGGCGCATTGCCACAACGGATTATTATCAGTGGAGTGAAAATTGATTGATTATTAAGAACCAGAAAGGAGGACGTTTGTGAGCAGGACAAGACTACATAGTGCAAGACCTCAGAGGCGTCAGATTAACTGGTTCGTTATTTTAATGGCCCTTATGTTTCTGCTGGCAGCCTTTAAATTGGGAGAACAGGCTTTTACCTATCATGATTTGAGCCAGGACAAGGTTCAGGCGGAGGCAAGGCTCAAGGCGGCTCAGGAGGAAAATGTTCAGCTGCAGCAGGAAAAGGAACAGCTGGTGGATCCATCCTATGTTGAGAAGCTTGCCAGAGAGGATTTGGGCATGACCAAGGACGGAGAAATTCCTTATATTTATCAAAAAAAGTAGGTACTCCCAAGCCTTGAAATCCTTGACACTGTAAGAAACAGGATAGTATAATAACTTGTGTTAGTGTTATATTATCTAAGGAGGAAGTATTTTGTCCATTGAAGTAGGCAGTATTGTTGAAGGCGTTGTCTCCGGCATTACTAATTTTGGTGCTTTTGTTAACCTTCCAGAGGGGAAGGTTGGCCTTGTGCACATATCTGAAGTAGCAGATGTTTACGTAAGTGATGTTAAGGAATTCCTGAAAGAGCAGGATAATGTAAAGGTCAAAGTACTTTCCGTTGATGAAAAGGGAAAGATTGCACTTTCCATAAAACGCGCTCAGGAAAAGAAACCAGAAGAGCAGCAGAGTTTCGAAAAGAAGCCTTTTGAAAAGAAGAATTTTGAATCTCGTCCCGTATTAGGTAAGCCAGCTGGGGGCTTTAGCCGCAATGCTGGCGGCAGTCGTTTCAATAATGCTACTGCGTCCTTTGAGGATAAGCTTTCCCGCTTCCTGAAGGACAGTGACGAGCGACTTACAGATCTCAGCCGTAAGACAGATTCAAAGCGCGGTGGCCGTGGCGGTGGCCGCAGAAGATAAAACAGACTTTTTAAAAGCACCTTTAATAGGGTGCTTTTTTGCTTTATGGAGGGTAATTATGACATTGGAAAAACGCCTAACAGAATACTGGCAGTCTAATACCCTTGCAGCTCCTGGAAGCACTGTAATAGTTGCCTGCTCTGGTGGACCGGATTCTTTGGCCTTGTTGGACATTTTATGGAGATTGAAGGAAAAATTGGCCATTAAGGTGGTGGCGGCCCACTATGAGCACGGCATCAGGGGACAGGAATCCAAGGATGATGAGTCCTTTGTGGAGAATTACTGCCTTGAAAAGTCAATTCCCTTTTATTCTGAGTCGGCCAATATCCCCCAGCTTAGCAGGGAGAGGGGAGAGTCCCTTGAGACCTGTGCCAGACAAATGCGATATGCCTTTTTGAATAAATTGTCCGGGGAACTGGGGCAAGCTCTGATTGCCACCGCACATCATGCAGATGATCAGGCAGAAACCGTGTTGATGCACCTTTTGCGGGGTACTGGACTTAATGGCCTAACGGGAATCTTGCCAAAGCGGGATAATATTATTCGCCCAATGTTGGCCTTTACCAAGGCAGAGCTGGTGGAATATTGCTATCAGCAGGGACTTTCGCCGCGACATGACCCAACAAATGAGGAGATTGACTGCACCCGAAATAAATTGCGTCTTCAGCTGGTGCCATTATTAAAGAAGGAATATAACAAAAATATTACCCGTAGCTTGTGCAACCTTGCGGAAACGGTTTCGGCGGAGGAGGAACTGCTTCATGAGCTTACCATTAGGGCGGAGGAGAGGCTTTGCCAATTTGATGGGCAGGGAGAAAGCGGCTGTAAATTTAAAATTACTGATTTTTTGAAGGAGCCTTTGGCCATCAGGCGGCGGCTTATTCAGCAGCTGGTCAGCAGGATAAGCTATGGCACAACCCTTACCTTTCAGCACATTGATGCTGTACTGGAGCTCATTGCAAAAAATGTTACAGGCAGCTCACTGAATCTTCCCGACAGATGTGTTGCCAAAATCAGTTATGGATTTTTTTATTTATCAAAAAAAACCAAAAAAATTTTGACAAGTCATGGTACAATAGAAGATACACCATATAAAATTCTTGAGTTGGGGAACTCTGTAGTATTACCTTATGGTGGTGCTATATCTGCCTATGCAACTGATTCCTTGGAAGGGGAGGATTCCTTTTCCAAAACTAAAATATATTGCGATGCCGCCAGATGCGGTACAGAGCTTGTGGTACGTTACCGTCACCATGGTGACAGGATCAGATTTGAGAATGGCAGCAAAAAACTGAAGGATTTTTTTGTAGATGCAAAGGTGGAACGGAGTAGTCGGGACCAGGTGCCTTTGGTGGTCAATAGTCGTACAGGTGATATCATCTGGGTGGCTGGCCTTAGGCAAACATCAGTGGCCATGGCTGACAAGGATACAGAGCAGTATATAATACTTTCTTATGACAAAGGAGAAGAATAAAATGAAAAAAGATTTGGAAAGTGTAATGTTTGATGAAGAGACTATTGCAGCAAAGGTTGCTGAGCTCGGTCAGCAGATTGCCAAGGATTATGAGGGCAAGGATGTAGTTGTGGTAGGTATCTTAAATGGTGCAGCAGTATTCTTTACTGACCTTATCAGACAGATTAAACTGCCAATCAATATTGATTTTATCGCAGCCTCCAGCTATGGTGATGCTGCTGTGTCCAGCGGCAAGGTGAATATTAAGAAGGATTTGAATAAGGATATTGCCGGCCGTCATGTGCTTTTGGTGGAGGATATTATTGATTCCGGTATTACCATGAGCAATCTTATGGCCCTCCTTCGTGACCGCAAGCCAGCCAGTGTTAAGCTGTGTGCACTCCTTTCCAAACCATCCCGTCGTCAGGTGGATGTAAATATCGACTACTGCGGTTTTGAGGTTCCGGATGAGTTCCTGGTGGGCTATGGTCTGGATTATGCCGAGAAATATAGAAACCTGCCGGTAATCGGTGTTCTTAAGAGAGAAATTTATTCATGATATTTTCATGATACTGTAAGATAATCTTTCAATGTGGTATAATATTTAGTTGTGAAGATTATTGCCTTTTTAGGGGGTTGAGGTTTGAATAAGTTTATCCGTAATGTGGGTTTTTACCTGCTTATCATTCTGGTTGCTATATCATTAATTGATTATTTCTCTGCCAAGGGTCCTTCCAAGATGGAGATGAATTATTCATCCTTTGTACAGGAGACCAATGATGGCAAGGTGGCAAAGGTAGTTATTGTTGAAAATATCATCAAGGGTACCTTAAGTGATGGTACTGAATTTACTACTGTGCTGCCTACTTATCCTAGTGAGAACAGCGATATTATCAAGCTGCTCTCCGATAAAAATGTAGATATTAAAGCGGAAAATCCGCCGGAACCACCATGGTGGTCAACCCTGTTATCCTCTGTATTGCCTATCCTTCTCTTGGTGGGTGTATGGTTCTTTATCATGCAGCAGAGCCAGGGTGGCGGCGGCAAGGTTATGTCCTTTGGCAAGAGCCGTGCAAAAATGAGCGGCGGCGACAAGGTAAAGGTTCGCTTTGATGATGTGGCTGGTGCTGATGAGGCAAAGCAGGAGCTGGAGGAAGTAGTAGAATTTCTGAAGCATCCGGGCAAGTTTAATCAGCTGGGCGCTAAAATTCCAAAGGGTGTACTCCTCTTTGGTCCTCCGGGTACTGGTAAAACCCTGTTGGCCAAGGCTGTTGCCGGTGAGGCGGGGGTACCGTTCTTCTCCATCAGTGGTTCTGATTTCGTGGAAATGTTCGTAGGTGTTGGTGCTTCACGTGTTCGTGATCTTTTTGATCAGGCCAAGAAGAACTCACCTTGTATCGTATTTATTGATGAGATTGATGCCGTAGGCCGTCAGCGTGGTGCGGGCCTTGGCGGTGGTCACGATGAGCGTGAGCAGACCCTTAACCAGATGCTGGTTGAGATGGATGGCTTCGCTGCCAACGAGGGTATTATCATTATTGCGGCTACCAACCGTCCTGATATTTTGGACCCTGCCTTACTGCGTCCAGGTCGTTTTGACCGCCAGATCGTGGTGGACAAGCCTGATGTCAAGGGGCGTGAGGCTATTCTGAAGGTTCATACCAAGGATAAGCCAGTGGACAAGGATGTTGATCTTAATGTATTGGCAAGACGGACTCCGGGCTTTACGGGTGCAGATCTTTCCAACCTTGTGAATGAGGCGGCACTCCTTTCTGCCCGCCGTGATAAGAAGACCATTGCCATGCAGGAGCTGGAGGAATCCATTGAGCGTGTAATGGCAGGTCCTGAGCGTAAATCCAAGGTGATGAGCGACAAGGAAAAGAAGCTTACCGCTTATCACGAGGGTGGTCATACTTTGGTAGGTATGCTCCTTCCAAATGCTGACCCTGTCCACAAGGTTACCATTATTCCTAGAGGCAGAGCTGGCGGCTATACCCTTATGCTTCCTAAGGAGGACCGCTCCTATGCTACCAGAAGCGAGCTCTTGGATCAGCTTAAAACCCTGCTGGCAGGCCGTGTGGCTGAGGAAGTGGTGTTGAAGGAAATCAGCACTGGTGCCCAGAATGATATCCAGAGAGCATCCCAGCTTGTAAGAAGCATGATTACCCAGTATGGTATGAGTCCTACCCTTGGTCCGGTGGCTTACGGTGAAAGCCGTGACCATCAGGTGTTCTTGGGTCGTGACATAAATAATCAGAGAAATTACTCTGAGAATGTGGCCAGTGACATTGATAAGGAAGTTCGCAAGTATATCGAGGAGGCTTATGAAGCCTGCCGTGTTCTTCTTACTGAAAATATCGATAAGCTCCATGTTATTGCTGAGGCACTCATTGAGAAGGAAACCTTGGAGGCTGCCGAGCTGAAGGAGCTGGTTGGCTTTGGTAATGTCACCGAAAAGGAAGAGGCTGAAAAGAAGCCGGAAGAGCCTAAGGACGATGACGATGAGCCAAAACTGATTCCTTTGGAGCCAGTGGAAGAGACCCCTGTTCAGGGTGATGCTGCTACTGAAAAGGATGATGACGAGGTGGAGGTTCCTTATACAGAACCGGAACCAAAACTGAATAGTACCACTGAAAAATAACGAGGTTTATTATCCATAGGGGGCTGAAGCATGAAATCATTAATGCAGCAGCCCCTTTTGATGGTTTTATGAAAAAGTGAGGTTTAATTTTATGCGACAGGGGATTTTGGGGCTTTTGCGGGCTGCCGGTGACTCATATCTCTCTGGTGAGGAGATTGCGGAGAAGCTGGGAGTGTCTCGCACGGCTGTATGGAAGCATATAAATGAGTTAAAGGCTGCCGGTTACAATATTGAAAGCCAGGCCAGAAACGGCTACAAGCTGGTGGGGGCTCCTGACAGGCTTCTGCCGGAGGTTATAAGCCATGGTCTGGGTAATAAAATAATAGGAAGCAGTATAGTTGCCTTTGAGGATATCGCTTCAACAAATACAGAGGCCAAGCGATTGGCAGCTCAGGGGTCCCCGGATGGAACCATAGTGGTAGCTGAAAGCCAGAATACGGGCAAGGGCCGTCTGGACCGCAGTTTTTTCTGTCCCAAGGGTGGTATCTGGTTTTCCGTTATATTAAAGCCGGATTTTCTTCCCCAGGAGGCACCAAAGTGTACCCTTATGGCAGCTGTGGCCATTGCCGAGGCCATGGAAAAAGTGGGGTTAAAGGCTGGAATAAAATGGCCAAATGATATATTATATCAAGGTCGGAAGCTGGTGGGGATTCTCACTGAGATGAGCGCAGAAATTGACCGCATAAATTATGTGGTGATTGGCATAGGCATCAATGCTGTTATTGATCCCAAAATCTTCCCGGAGGATATAAAGGACAAAGCTGGTTCCATGTCCATGCTTTTGGGGGATTTTGACAGGGTGGCCTTTTTCCAGGAGGTACTCAGACGCCTTGAAGCGCATTATCTGGACGTGAGAAGAAGAGGCTTTGTCGGTGTTCTCGAAAGCTGGCGCCGCCATTCCGTAACCCTTGGTGAAAGCATTAATGTATTGGGTATCAATGAAACCTTTGCCGGGGAGGCCGTGGATATTGATGAGGATGGGGCCCTGCTGGTGAAGCCTGAGGGCAGTGAGGAAATCCGCAAGGTTTACGCCGGTGATGTATCCATTCGCCCAAGAAAGTAAGTTAGTAAAATGAAAGTGTGGAGGCAAGTATGCTTTTAGTAATAGATATTGGAAACAGTAATGTGGTATTGGGAACCTATGATGGCAAGAAGCTGTACCGCCATTGGCGTGTGTCTACAGAGCGTCAGAAAACCAGTGATGAATATGGTATGGAGATCAATAATCTCTTTTTGTATCACGGTATCAAGATGGAGGATATTACCGCCGTGATTATTTCCTCAGTTGTACCTCCCTTGGTGGTGCCTATGGAGAAAATGTGCGAGCGTTACTTCCATTTAAAGCCTCTTATTGTGGGGCCTGGTATCAAAACCGGTATCCGCCTGAAATATGAAAATCCTCGTGATATTGGTGCGGACCGTATTGTTAATGTGGTAGGAGCCTACGAGCAGTACGGTGGCCCGCTTATTGTTATTGATATAGGTACTGCCACCACCTTTGATGTGGTGGATGAAAATGGTGATTTTTTGGGCGGTGTAATTTCCACTGGCCTTGGAACCTCTGCTGAAGGGCTGTTCCAAAAGGCTGCCAAGCTCCCAAGAATCGAGCTGGTTACCCCGAAGAATGTAATTTGCCGCAATACTATAACTGGCATGCAGGCCGGTATTATTTTCGGCTTTGTGGGCCAGATAGATGAAATCGTCCGCCGTATTAAACAGGAGTATGGCAAGCCTATGAAGGTTATTGCCACCGGTGGTTATGCCAAGATGATTGCCAAGGAATCCCAGACCATTGACGGAATCGACCATTTCCTTACGCTGACGGGTCTGCGGGTTCTTTATGAAAGGAATCAGTAATTAATGAAGATTGGAAACTTTGAATTCCCTATCCCTGTATTTTTGGCTCCTATGGCGGGAGTTACGGATACCCCATACAGAATATTGGCCAGGGAGATGGGCTGTCCCTTGGTTTATTCGGAGATGGTCAGTGACAAGGGAATTAACTACCGTAATGAGCATACATTGAAAATGCTTCACACCGAGGAGGCTGAGCGGCCTATGGCCATGCAGCTTTTTGGAGCGGAGCCTGACAGTGTGGCTAAAGCGGCTGAATATATAGAATCCTTGGGCTGTGCCGATATTCTTGACTTTAATATGGGCTGTCCGGCACCCAAAATCGTCAAGAACCATGAAGGTTCAGCCATGATGCTGGATCCGGAGCGGGCCTATAAAGTGCTGAAGGCCCTTGTGGGGGCAGTAAGCATGCCCGTTACCGTAAAAATGCGCATTGGCTGGGATGAAAATCGCATAAATGTATTGGAAATGGCCAAACTGGCAGAGGAAGCGGGAGTAAAGGCTGTGGCGGTACATGGTCGCACCCGTGAGCAGTTCTATCGTGACCATGCCAACTGGCGAATTATCCGCAAAGTAAAGGAACATCTGAACATTCCCGTTATTGCCAATGGGGATATCAGAGCAGTGGATGACCTTATAAAAATAAGGGAAATAACTGGCTGTGAGGCGGTTATGGTAGGCAGGGCAGCCCAGGGCAATCCATGGATATTCCGTCAGCTTACCCAGTATTTAAAGACTGGGGAACGGTTGCCGGGGCCAACCATGGAGGAGCGTAAGGAAATTATTCTTCGTCACTTGGACATGCTGCTGAAATTCAAGGGCGATTATGTAGGCCCACGGGAAATGCGGAAGCATGCCACCTGGTACACCAGAGGCATCAAGGGCAACGCCGAGCTGCGTGTTCTCTTCAACAAAGCTGAAACCCGGGATG
>NZ_JAZTZI010000085.1:0-30706 GCF_045637405.1 Anaerovibrio sp. | reverse complement strand
AAAATTATGTACAAAGGTGGTGATTCGTTATGGATCAAACTTCTGAGAAAAAAGCATTTATTCTTACTATTGATGATGATGAAATAAATAATATGCTTCTTGAAGCTATACTGGAAGAAGAATATGAAGTCGTATCTCTTTTGAGCGGTGAGAAGGCCATTGAATTTCTAAAGGGACGAAAGCCTGATTTAATCCTTCTGGACTTGAATATGCCTGGCATGAATGGTTTTCAGGTACTGGAATACCTAAAGCAGGATAAGGAGCTAAAGGATATTCCGGTTATTATGTTGACGGCCGAGTTAGATCAGGAAACAGAGGTTAAGGGAATGCAGTCCGGGGCATTTGATTTTTTGCATAAGCCGTATATTCCAACACTGATATTGACTCATGTTAATCGGACTTTGGAATTGATATCCCTGCAAAAACGAATGCAGGAGCGTATTGATATGCAGATTGAGGCCACTATGAATCAGCTGGCCTCCACTAAAAGGCTGTTTAAGCAGATGGTTTTTGCATTGGCAAAGACCATTGATGCCAAGGACCCTTACACTAACGGTCATTCCCAGCGTGTAGCGGATTACTCCCGGGAAATTGCCTTTAGGGCAGGGAAATCGAAAAATTATCAGAGAAAGATTTTTTTTATAGCACTTCTGCATGATATCGGTAAAATTGGTGTGTCCGGTCAGGTACTAAATAAACCGGATAAGCTGACTCCAAGTGAATATTCTTCCATTAAGGTTCATCCCGTCATAGGCTCCTCCATCTTATCATCAGTTCAGGAGATGGAGGAATTGCAGGTGGGGGCCCGCAGCCATCATGAGCGCTACGATGGTACGGGGTATCCTGATGGGCTGGCAGGTCAGGCAATTCCTGAAAAGGCCAGGATTATTGCGGTGGCGGATGTGTATGATGCTATGACTTCCAAGCGCAGTTACCGTGATGTACTGCCACAGAAAGTGGTGAGAGAGGAATTGGTAAAGGCCAAAGGCACGCAACTGGATCCCCAATTTACGGATATAATGCTTCAAATGATTGATGAGGATGTGGAGTATAGGATGCATGAGTAGGAGGGCTTTGCAATGGAACCTAAACAGCGTTCGATGTTTGAATGGTCATTGCTTTTGGGACTGGTGTTCTTTATTACGGCCTTGGGGGCTTCTCTTTGGTACTTTTCCAATGATAAGGATATAAAAAAGCCCATCGTAGGTATAGTATTGCTGGGAGACAGAAATGAGGAAGGGTGGAATGCACCACAGTACAGAGGAATGAAAAAGGCCTGTGATGCCATGGGGGTGAAGCTGTTGGTAAGTGACAACAACAGTGGTCTTGATGGCAAGTGTGCAAGTGCAGTACGGGAAATGGTAGAAAATGGGGCCGGAATGGTATTTCTTACCAGCTATTCCTATACGACGGACGGCAATACCCTGATACGGGAATTCCCACAGATTGCCTTTGGTACCAATTCAGCAGAGTGCCGGGGGCGAAACATGACCTCTTATTTTATCCGAATGTATCAAGGGCGGTATTTGACTGGAGCCTTAGCTGGAATGCGTACCAAGAGCAATGTTATCGGCTACGTGGCAGCTATGCCAAATTCTGAAGTGAATCGTGGAATAAATGCCTTTGCTCTGGGGGTTCAGAGAACTAATCCCAATGCCAGGGTTGTGGTGATGTATACAGGAAGCTGGGAAAATGAGGAGGTAGAGGAAGAACATGCCTACAGGCTTATTACCCAGGAAAAGGCCGATGTAATAACCTATCATCAGGATGAACCAATGGCCGCCACAGTAGCGGAAAAAATGGGAGTAGATTATATCGGTTATTACGAGGATCTGCAAAATGGTTCAGAACATGATTTAACTTCAGTTATGTGTAATTGGGACCGTTACTATGAGGATATAGTAAGGTATTACCTAAAGGGCGAAATGAATTTTGTTGACAACAGATGGGTAGGCATGGAGGCTGATCTGGTCGAGCTCAGCCAGCTTTCTGATGCAGTGACTTATGAGCAGCGTACTGTATTGAAGCAACTTAAAAAGGAAATGTTGGCTGGACGTTTTGTCTTTGCTGGTGAGATATTTGATAATAAGGGAAGACTCCGTTGCCATGCCAATGAGGTTATCAGGGACGAGTATCTGTTGCAGCACATGGATTGGCTGGTGAAGGGAGTGGACGTCCTTGAATAATAAAATCAGTAAATTGGGACTGTCCCAAAAGGCGTTTATCGAGATAATTATCCTGACCATAATTTTGTTTATTACAGGCAATATTCTCCAGAGTCAGATAAGCCGCAAGCTAAATGATGCTGCTGAGGAATCCGTATCCCAAATGACGGCGGATATGGCCCAGCTTGCAGATGAGCGGTTCATGCGCTACATTAGCACCCTGAAGGCAGCTGCCATTTATTTGGAGCAGCATGAGGAGCATAAAAATAATATTCTGGAGGCCCTTAATCAGGAAAATGCATACGGCAGGGCCGGTGTTATGGATTATGCGGGAAACGTAACGGGAGCTGTGGTCAGCAAGCATGATTTTCCAAAGCTGCTCCGGGCCTTTCAGGGAAATAACGTGGTGGATTACCACACTGACGGAGGCATAATTGTGGCTGTCCCTGTTTATTATGGGGATAACGTAAGGTATGTTCTCTATCAGATTTTTCCGAGGGCAAGTGTAACCAAGGTTTTTGGACTGGCAGATTATAACCCATATAGCCGCATTATGATTCAGTATAAGGATGGTAGTTTGGCCGTCCCTTATGAAAATTTTTCCACAAAGGATCACGAGTTTTGGAATGATCAGGATATAAAGGCCGGTATGGTGGAGGTTCATTCCAGACTGGAAACTAGCAAGGCGGCAGCTGTTTATACGGAAGGAAGCAAAGGGAAATATTATGTTTTCGGTGCAGACCTTCCCCAGACGGATTTTTCTTTGGTGGGATATATTCCTTGGTCCGCAGTGGCAGGAAGAATTAATAGTGTGTACCAGATGGTACAGTGGGTGTTTACTTTGATGCTGCTGTTGTTTGCCTGTGTCAGCATTTATCTGTTCATGGCCCAGACCAAGGTGGCAGAAAATGAAGCTCTTAAAAAGGCCCGACAGGCAGCAGATGATGCCAATCAGGCCAAGAGTCAGTTCCTGGCCAATATGAGTCATGAAATCAGAACTCCTTTAAATGCCATTAATGGCATGGATGAGATGATTCTAAGGCGCAGCAGGGACATGGATATACGGCGTTATGCCAGCAATATTCATTCTGCCTCCACAGCTCTTTTGGGAATCATTAACGAAATACTGGATTTTTCCAAAATCGAATCCGGCCGCATGGAGCTGGTAACAGATAAATACAGCTTAAGGGTTCTCCTTAAGGAGGTAGCTACTTTGGTGGGCTTCAGAGCCAAGGCAAAGCAATTGGAGTTTATCATAAACGTGGATTCCGGGCTGCCTAATGAGCTGTATGGTGATATGGGGCGCATACGCCAGATACTTATTAATGTCATTAACAATGCCATAAAATATACGGAGGAAGGAACTGTAACCTTTGATGTCAGTGGTGAAGCCGTGGAGGATATGCTTAACCTTAAGCTGGTGGTAACAGATACCGGTATCGGTATTAAGCCAGAGGATATGGACAAGCTGTTCAAGGATTTTGAACGCCTTGATATCCAGAAGAATTGCAAGGTGGAGGGCACAGGACTTGGTTTGGCCATTACCCATAGGCTGCTTACCATGATGGGGGGAACCGTTAACGTAAACAGTATCTACGGAAAGGGTAGCTCCTTTGCTATTGAACTGCCTCAGAAGATTATGGGGGCGGAGCTTATTGGAGATTTCGACGCAGAACAGGATATTGAGGAAGAACTGGAGGATGTGGTGACCACCAGCTTTACTGCTCCGGAGGCATCTATTCTCATAGTTGATGACAATGAAATGAATTGCTTCGTGGCGACCTGTATGCTGTCTGATACCAAGGCAAAATTGACGGTGGCCCATAGTGGCAGTGAGGCATTGGAATATCTGAAGAAAGAGTCTTTCCATTTGGTTATGACAGATTACATGATGCCGGGATTGGATGGTATTGCAACTCTCCATGAGGCCAAGAAAATCAAAGGCATCGAAAATACAAGGTTCGTTATTCTGACGGCTACTGCCCTGGCAGGTGTCCGTGAAAAATTCCTGTCAGAGGGCTTTGATGATTATCTTAGCAAGCCTATGACGGGCAAGCAGCTGGAGACCGTGGTAAAGCGCAATCTTCCTGCTGAGCTGGTACATCCGGCAGAAACCTCCGAGGAAAAGGACGTTAATGATGTTAATGACGTTAAGGTGTTGGAGGACCATGAAAAACTGGACAGCAAGGCTTATGAAGATGTGCCTGTTTCCATGAGGGTTCCTAAGATAGATATGTCAATTGGCCTAAAATACTGCAATAACAGTGATAAGCTGTATAAAAGGCTTCTTGCCATGTTTAGCAAGCTTTGTGAGGCTAATATCAAGGAAATGGAAGAATCCTTTGGAGATGAGAAATGGGATGCATATAGAATTAAGGTTCATGCTCTGAAATCGGGAGCCTTAAATATTGGTTGTAATCTCCTACATGAAATGGCCAAGGAACAGGAACAGGCCGGCAAGGATTATATTTCCGGTGAATCCACTGAGCTTCAGCGCATGAAGGCTGTAGAATATATGAAACAACACCATGAGGAGCTAATGACCATGTATAGGAATGTGGCTCAAATGGCCAAGGATATGGCAGAAACATTGTAACAAGGTAAAAGAAAAACAGGGTAGGGGACGCTTTTTAGCTTTTCCCAACCCTGTTTTGATTTGTAGTGGTTTTTATAATACTATATCTGCCTTCCGGCCCCTGGGCCGTCGTTGGCAGTGGCCACCTGGGCCTCGCTGAAGGTTTTCATGTCATTAACTATATGAATGGCTGCATCTGCAAGGCGCATACCAATGCAAGCCGTTATGCCTGGTATTTTCACTGCCATGTGGTATAAAGGCGGTTCAATAGGCAAAAGGAACGGCTGAATTTCGGGCACTAATTGAGCAGCATAGCCAGCCAAGGCTGTTACTGCCCTATCTCCAAGAATTATCATGGTGCGGTTGTGGGTGGCGGCTATTATGGCACCGAGAACCGCAGAAGCTATCAGCTGCATTTCCCCGGGCAGCTGAGCCATGAAGGTGCCTGACTGTAGCTTTAGATTGCCTTGGGTGTCGCACAGCATATCTGCCATGGCATCTATTAATGCAGTGTCGTTATCTATAAGGGACAGGCCCATGATTTGGCTCCCCAGAGATATATTTTCGCCCTGTAGGCGACCAAATTCAAAGGCATCCATCTGGGTCCTTTCCTCTGTGAGATAGGCGGCAATAGAATCGGCCTCTGTTTGAGTGGCAAAGGTATGAATAAAAGCAGCCTGGTCACTATCTAACGCTGCTTCCCGTTTCATGCCAATGAAAAGCAGGGTTTTGGATATGTCAGCTGGTAGCTCGTTGGAGGTGATACCACTTAGCTGGGCGGCTATCTGCTCAATTACCCCCAAGCTGTAGATAGGCTTTGATAAATTGTCCAGCCTCATCTGACAGCGTTCCATGGCCTCCTTATCCAGGTCCGGCATAGTGCTGGTATAATAATCAAATGTTTTATCTGTAAGGGTAATGGCTATATCGGGAATAACATCCTTTTCTATGGTATCTGCCATCAACTCTTTGGCGGCCAGATCTTTTTGAATTTTTATAAATGCTCTTATGGAGGCATCTAAAATGTCAGCCACAAAGGATGAACCAATGGCTTCCCCCAGCTTGATGTTTAAATCCATCATCGGTGTGAAATCCAGTTCTTTTAGGATTAAGTGCTGTCCATGTTCTCCCGCTTTGTGGGAAGGAACAAGATAATCCTTGAGTACAGGAGCCAGTCTTAAAGCTATCAGGGCGGCAGCACTGGAATTGAAGCCATCCAGTATGGTGAGGGAACGGGAAGCTGCGGCACCCAACATAAGGCCGGCAATGGCTCCCAGCTCAAAGCCACCTACTTTTGCCAGCACATCAATGGGATCACTGGAATCTGGATTATTTACAGCCAGTATCCTTTCCACAGTAGCCAGCTTGGTTTTGAACCGTTCATCGGAGATATTGGTGCCTCTGCCTGTGGTGTTGGCAGGGGCTTCCTCCAGGAGAGCAGCGGTAATGGCGGCACTGGAGGTGGTGTTGGATATGCCCATTTCCCCAGGCAGAAATATGGTTATTCCCTGTTGCTGGTGAAGTTGTTTGGCCAGAGAATAGCCATAGTATAAGGATTTTATTGCCTGGTCTCTGGTCATGGCCGGTCCCCGGGAGGAATTATTAGTGCCGGAGGCAATATGGAAATCTATGAGTCCAGGGAGTTCTTTGGCCTTCTCACTATTTATACCTAGATCTGCCACACACAGATGGGCTCCTGTGAAGTCAGCAAAAACATTGGCAGCAGCACCATGGGAAATAAGATAATTGGCCACCATGTGCAGAGTGGTTTCCGGAGGGTAGGCACTGACATTTTCCTGTGCAACACCATGGTCGGCACAGCAGATGGTGACAGCCTTTACAGGTGTGTCCTTAAATGACGCAGAGCCTGTGGCACCAGCATATTTTTTCAATAAAAAGCGTAGAACACCAAAATCTTCCTTTTTAATAGTGGAAGCACCAAGTATTCTTTCTATTTCATCTATACTGGCAGTATCCTTTGGAGGAATTTTGGCTAGAAGAGCTTTGAACTCCTCTTCCTTCATCACGGGTAAATTCGTCATATAGCCTTGGCCTCCTGAGGGACCTGTTTGATACTAAGACCAATACGGCCCCTTGCTTCGTCCACGCTAATGACCAAAACGGTAACAATATCGCCGACAGCCACCACATCCAAAGGATGCTTGACATGCTTGTTGCTTAATTCGGAAATATGTACAAGGCCGGCGGTTTTTATGCCAATATCTACGAAGGCACCAAAGTCGGTTATGTTTCGGACAGTACCACGCATAATAGTCCCTACCTTGATATCAGACAGCTTTACAATGGCCTTTCTGGTAAGAGGCACTGGCAGCTCCTCACGAGGATCACGACCTGGTTTGGATAAAGCGTCTAAAATATCCTTAACAGTTGGTACACCGGCATTTAAGTCCTTGGCCAGCTTTTCAGGATCAGCGATTTTTATTTTGGCCTGGAGCATTTCCAGTTGCTTCTTGTCATTTAAAATATCCACATCAGCCCCTAATTTTGCCAAAATGTTTTTGGCCAGCTCATAGGATTCTGGGTGTACAGGGGTATTGTCCAAAGGCATTTTGCCCCCGCCGATACGCAGGAAACCGGCACACTGGGTGTAGGCGGCATTTCCCAGACGGGCTACCTTCAGCAGCTCTTTACGGGAGCTGAATGGTCCATTTTCGTTTCTGTAGGTTACTATATTCTTGGCAATAGTGGCATTAATGCCTGCTACGTGCTTTAACAGGGCCGGTGAGGCAGTATTTAGTTCCACACCAACATGGTTTACCGCAGATTCAATGGTCTGATCCAGAGTATTAGCCAGTTCCTTTTGATTTACGTCATGCTGATACTGGCCGACACCGATGGCCTTTGGATCGATTTTTACCAGTTCTGCCAATGGATCCTGTACTCTGCGGGCAATTGACACGGCACCGCGGATAGTAACATCATACTCAGGCAGTTCCTCCTTTGCCAGTGGGGAAGCGGAATATACGGAAGCTCCGGCTTCGCTGGTAACGATGTAGTGGGTATCAAGTCCGTTATCCTTTATGAGCTTGGCTGCAAATTCCTCCGTTTCAAAGGATGCAGTACCATTGCCGATGGAGATAAGATTAACCTTGTATTTTTTGATAAGGGCCAATGCTTTTTTTGCAGATTCAGCGGCGCCTTTTTCACCATGGGTAATATAAAGAACACCATGGTCGAGGACATGGCCTGTTGGATCCACAATAGCCATTTTGCAACCAGTGCGGTAGCCGGGATCCAGTCCCATAACGGTAAAGCCAGCCAGTGGTGCCTGCAGCAACAGCTGACGCAGGTTGGTTCCGAAAATGTCAATAGCCTGCTTTTCCGCAGTTTCCGTAAGCTGATTTCTGATTTCTCTTTCAAGGGATGGTTGAATGAGACGCTTCCAGCTGTCAGCCACGGTTTCTTTTAACAAGCTATGGAAAATGGAGTCACCCTTTATGAAACGCTTGCCAATGATGGAGAGAATTTTTTCCTCATCAGCCTCCAGCTTTACCCTCAGACATTCCAGCTTTTCGCCGCGGTTAATGGCCAAAATACGATGGGATGGCAGTGTGCGAACCAGTTCCTTATATTCCTTGTACATCAGGAATACTTTGCCCTCATCGGTGCTTTCTTTTTCCTCGTCCAGGGCAGTGGTAATAAAGGCGTTATTCCAAAGGAACTTACGCAGCTCCTGACGAAGCTGGGCATCCTCGGAAATCATTTCCGCAATAATATCCTGGGCTCCTGCCAAAGCATCCTGGGCAGTTTCCACTTCCAGCTCAGGATTGATGTATTCCGCAGCTACCTCCTCCGGAGTACCAGCAGCAAGCTTTTGCAGTATAATAGTGCTTGCCAGTGGTTCCAGCCCCTTTTCCTTGGCCTTCTGGGCTCTGGTGCGCTTCTTCTGTTTATAAGGAAGATAAATATCCTCCAGCTCCTGCAGCTTTGTGGTTTTTTCAATGGCCAGCTGCAGCTCAGGGGTGAGCTTTCCCTGTTCCTCTATCTTGTTGAGGATTTCCTCCTGACGCTTTACAAAATTGCGGAGGTAGGCAAGGCGTTCAGAAATAATCCTGACCTTCTCCTCGTCCAGTTCACCGGTTTTTTCCTTACGGTAGCGGGAAATAAAAGGAATGGTGTTGCCTTCGTCTAAAAGCTCTGTAACAGCATCAACCTGAAATACTTTTATTTTTAATTCATCAGCAATTATTTTACTGATATTTTCTGTTTTCATCTTGATTTATTCCTCCATGGTGTAAGCAATCGACAAATAATTATATCATATTATTTCCTCTAAACGAAAATGAAACTATTATCCTATATTTTTATTGACATAAATATTAAATATATGTAAAATACTCAATGGATAGTGATTATCTGTTGATAATGGGGAAAAGTAGTTACGCTTTACAACTAAGTTTGGAGGAAATTGAATATGATGATGGACATGCAAAGTGTAGCAGATATACTTCGCAGCCATGGCTTTAAGGTGACTCCGCAACGTCTTGCTGTATATGATGCATTGCAGAATACAACAGAGCATCCTAATGCGGAGATGCTTTATAATATGCTTTTGCCAAGTTATCCGGCCATGAGTCTGGCAACCGTATATAAGACGATGGAGATTTTTGATAAGATTGGTTTGGCTCAGGTGTTGAATATTGGTGAGGACAGTTATCGTTATGATGCCAGAATGGAAAGCCATGCCCATGTGCGCTGCAACACGTGTGGCCGTGTGGATGATATTATGGATTTTGAGGCTGATACCATTATGGAGCAGGTGGCAAAGCTGTCCAATTATAAGCTGACAGGCAGACAGCTGTATTTTTATGGTGAGTGTCCTAAATGTCAGGGAAAAAAGAAAAAATATAATTAAGGTTATTTGGGGCAGGACTGGACAAGGAGTCAGTCCTGTCCTTTTCTTTTGACCTTTTTGACCATTTTTGTTATGGTATATGGGGTTCTAAACAAAATCTAATAATATTTACAGAATTTTTTCAGCAGGGCTTCTTATACTTGGCTTATAGGAGGAAAGATGCAGGTTTCGGTTTTAGCCAGCGGCAGCAAAGGAAATAGTACCTTCATTGAAATGGAGGGAAGCCGACTTTTGGTGGATGCTGGTATCAGCGCCAGGCGCATTAAGCAGGAACTCAGTAATATTGGTCAGGCCATTGAGGAATTAGATGGGGTTTTTATCACCCATGAGCATAATGACCATATTAAGGGTCTTGCCACTTTGACAAAAAAATATGGTATACCGGTGTACAGCCGTCCGGAGACCTTTCGGGCTATGAGCTGCTATAGGGATATTCCTCAGGAGTGTATTAATCCAATTATGGATCGGGTCAGAATCAACAAGCTGACAGTGAAGGCTTTTGGAATTCCCCACGATGCGGCAGACCCTGTGGGATACTCAATAACAGGCAGTGTAAAATGTGTAGTAGCTACTGATATTGGATTTGTGGACAGCAATCTGCGCAGAGAGCTGGAATCAGCCAGAGTAATGATATTGGAAGCAAACCATGATGTGGATATGCTGAAAAACGGTGTATATCCATGGCCACTGAAACGGCGTATTTTAAGCAACCGGGGGCACCTGTCCAACCTGGATACGGCCTGGACACTGGTGCATTTAAAGCAAAAGCCACAAAAAGTCTTGCTGGCACATCTAAGTGAATCCAACAACCTGCCGGAATTGGCAATGAAGACAGTGCGGCAGATTCTTGACCAGCAGGGAGTTAAGAACATGGAGCTTATACTTACTGCTCAGGATAGGTGTGTTAGCGTTGATTTTTGATATATTTTTATTTTTTGGAGGGAGAGAAAATGATTACAAAAAAGAGGATTTTTAAGTCTTGTCTGCCAGTTGTAATGGGTCTCCTGGTAGCGGGATCGGTAATGCTGGGGGGATGCGGCAAGAATAATGTGGCCGAAGGAATTCCAGCCTCCAGTCCAAGCTATAATACCAATGTATCCGATGCCAGAAATACACCTGTGGTCAGGGCAGCCAAGAATGTGGGGCCTGCCGTGGTGGGTATTACCAATAAAGCAGTTGCCAGGGATTTCTTTTTTAACCTTCGTGACGTTGAGGGCTATGGCTCCGGTGTTATCTTCCGCAAGGATGGCTATATTGTAACCAATAATCATGTAATCGATGGTGCCAAGGAGATCATAGTATCCCTTTCCGATGGTCGCAGCCTTAACGGTAAGCTGGTTGGGGCTGATGAAATCACCGATTTGGCAGTGGTGAAGGTGGATGCAGATGATCTGCCGGCAGCAGAGTTTGGCGATTCCGATGATATTATGGTGGGAGAGCCTGCCATTGCCATCGGCAATCCAATGGGACTGGAATTCCAGGGTAGTGTCACCACTGGCGTAATAAGTGCTGTAAATCGTGTTCTGAACAAAGGCGAAAGCAATATGAAGCTCATTCAGACAGATGCGGCCATTAATCCTGGTAATTCCGGTGGTGCTTTGGTAAATGCTGATGGTAAGGTTATTGGAATTAATTCACAGAAAATTGTTACAAATGCCGTAGAGGGCATGGGATTTGCCATTCCTATCAATACTGTACGTTCTGTGGTGGAGGAGCTTATTTCCCAGGGCCACGTTACCAGACCATATCTTGGTGTAAGTGTTTTTGACAAGGAATCCGCAGCCCGTCAGGGTTATATTTTAAATGTGGATAAGGGCGTTTACGTATTTAATGTATCCCTGGATGGTCCTGCCGGACGCGCCGGCTTCCGTCGTGGTGATATTATTTTGGCTGTAGGTGGCACAGAGGTTAATACTGTGGGTGAACTGCGGGCAGCCATTACCGCTCATAAAGTGGGTGAAACAGTAGAGGTTAAATATGATTCCAATGGAACCACCAAGACTGTAAATGTAACCTTGGATGCCCAGCCTGTTGAGGGTTAAGCCGGATGAAGATTAATATCGTAACTGCCGGAAAAATAAAGGAAAAATATCTGACAGAGGGAATAAACGAGTTCTTGAAGCGTCTGGGTCCCTTTGCCAATGTGAAAATTATAGAGATCAATGAAGAAAAAATGAAGGATAATCCTTCAGAGGCTGAAAAGCAGCAGACTCTGGCCCAGGAGGGGCAACGTCTTCTAAAGCAGGTGCCTGAGGGAAGCTATCTTATAGTATTGGATGTATATGGCAAGGAGCTTTCCTCTGAGGAGCTGGCTGCCAAAATTGACAGTCTGGGCCTGTCGGGAAAAAGCAATATCACATTCCTTATAGGAGGGGCCTTTGGCTTGTCTTCTGAGGTAAGGTCAGCTGCAGATATGCTTCTTAGCTTTTCAAAAATGACCTTCACCCATCAGATGGTGCGTCTGCTTCTGGTTGAGCAGATATACAGGGCATTTAAAATAAACCGTGGGGAAAAGTACCATTGGTGATGAAAAATAAAAAATGGGGCTGCCTGGGGCAGTCCCATTTTTATCGTTTAAGCGTTACTCAACTGTTACGGAAGGCCTGTCTATAATGGAAGACAGTACAACAATAGTTTGCGTCTTGATTACGCCAGTCTGTTCCTTGATACGCGTCAGCAGACTTTCCAAAGTGGAGGTATTTTGGGTAATAATCTTTAATGAATAATCGAAATCACCAGTAATGTAGAAACACTCTTTAATGTCAGACTCGCCAACTACAAAATTTTTGAAACTATCACCATGACTTGGGTTATCAAAGCTAAGGTAAACCAGAGCCATAAGCTGCTTGTCCACAAGCTCAGGATTTAAAATCGCAGTATACTGCTTAATGACACCAGAAGCCTCCAGCTTTTTTAAGCGTTCACTGATAGCTGGCATGGAGAGGGAAATCTCCGAACTTAAAACTGAAATTGTGACACGGGCGTTTTCCTGTAGGCGCTTAAGAATTTTCTTATCAATATCATCCATTTTTCAACACCACCATTCTGACTACATTATACCAGTGAAAGGATATAAAAGTAAACTTTTATCTTCAAAATCATAAAATAATTCTTTATAAAAGAAATATTCTGACATTTTATTTTGTTTAAGTTTAATTTTTGCATTTGCCCTGTATTGGTGTAAAATAATAAGTTAGAATAGTATAAATTTGGGGTAGTGTAATGAAAAGCAAACAGACAAAGATTCTCAAAAATATAAATATACTCATGCTGTTTCTCATATTCATGTTTGTGGTTACCATTGGCAGATATTTTATTTTGCAGGTGGTCCAGCATGACGAAATGGAAGAAAAGATCATGAATATAGCCCGGGATAATGTGGTTCGCCAATCTCCCCGGGGGAAGATTCTGGACAGAAACGGCAGGGAGCTGGCTATCAGCCGCATAGCCAAGCTGCTGGTTATACGGCCGGACAAAGTGGGCAGCGAGGAGGATATTCAGGTTTTATCTGCAGAGCTGAGTCCTATTATTAATATTCCTGCGGAAACTATTGCCAACCGTATAAGGGAGGGCGGTGCCTATTATGCCGTTAAGCATGGACTGGAAAGTGATGAGGAAGCGGCGATAAATCAGCTAAAAAAAGACAAGGGATATGAATGCCTTTGGATGGATGATGAGGTTAAACGATATTATCCAAATGATATGCTGGCTGCCAATATAATTGGATTTATCGGTATGGAGGACAAGGGCCTTGAAGGGCTGGAATACTCCATGGACAGCATCGTAAAGGGTGATGTGCAGGAGGATGACGTACTTACAGATATGAGGGGCCGTACCATTTTTGACTCCATTTTTTCCCTTTCCCAGAAGCGTTATAAGGGAGATAACTGCAAGACTGTTACCCTGACAATAGATGCCACTATGCAGTTTATTGTGGAGCAGGTTCTGGATAAGGCCATGGTGGAGAACAAGCCTCAGAATGTTACTGCTATTGTTATGGATCCTAAAACAGGTGAAATTTTGGCCATGGCTGCCCGCCCAAGCTATAATCCGAATAAATTTGCTGATTATAATATGGATGCAATTAAAAATCGTGCTGTGTCGGATATTTATGAGCCAGGCTCCACCTTTAAGTCAGTTGTGGCCGGTGCCGCATTGGAGGAAGGTGTGGTAACACCTAATCAGACTTTCTACGATCCGGGGCGCATTAATGTATCCGATAAGCATATTCAGAACTGGAATGGTGAAAGCTTTGGCACCGTAACCTTTACGGATATTGTTAAGAATTCTATTAATACCTGCTTTGCTATGATAGGGCAGATACTTACCGGTGAAAAGCTCAACGAATATGCCAAAAAATTTGGCTTTGGTGAGCCTACAGGGGTGGAGCTGCCAGGGGAGGCCTCTGGTATGCTGTTTGAAAGTGATAAAATGCTGGACTCCGATATAGCAACCATGTCCATTGGCCAGAGTATTGCTGTGACACCCATTCAGCTATGTACGGCTATGTCTGCCATCGCTAATGATGGCGTGCTTTTAAAGCCTCATATCGTTAAAAATATCACCAATGCTGATGGTTCCATGTATAAGGAAAATGGCCGTGAGGAAGTGCGTCGTGTACTTAGCTCTGCCACGGACAAGACTCTCATGGGCTTGCTGGAGCAGGTAGTTGCAACTGGTGGTGGTCAAAAGGCTCAGGTTAAGGGCTATCGGGTGGCCGGAAAAACAGGTACAGCCCAGAAAATTAACAAGGACACCGCCGGCTATATGGAAGGCCGTTATATTGCGTCCTTCTGTGGCTTTGCTCCTGTGGAAGACCCTCAGCTTGTGGTTTTGGTTATAATCGATGATCCTACAGCCGGCTCCTTCTACGGTGGTCAGATTGCTGCGCCGGTAGCAGGGGAAATCTTTGCCCAGCTGCTTCGCTATAAACATATTGAACCATCATCTGATCCATTCGAGGATATGGATAAGAAGCATAAGCAACAGGATTCACAGCCAGCTGTCAAGACCGCTCCGCCGGGAAAACAGATAATGCCTGATCTCAGTGGTCTGAGTATTCGGGAGGTTTCCCAAAAACTGGGAGAGCTGGGAATTGGAATGAATATTCAGGGCACGGGACTTTCCACGGGCCAGAGTATACCGGCAAATACAGTGGTGGAACCGGGTACAAGCGTGACGGTTTATTTCAAGCCATAATGATATTTATTTAATACCAATATTCACTGGAAAGGAACATTATTATGAAAGCTAAGCTCTTTGTTACAGATATGGACGGTACTCTCTTAAATAGCCAGCGTAAGGTAACCGATGGTGTAAAGGCTGCCATTAAGAAGGTTGTGGCGGCCGGGGTTATTTTTACTGTAGCTACTGGAAGAATGCATATTTCTGCCCTGCCACATGTGAAGGCTTTGGGGGTTAATGTGCCGATTATTACATATAATGGCGCCCTTGTAAAAACTGTGGATGGGGAGGAATTATTTGCCTCATATCTGGATCGTAAGCTGGTGGAAGAGCTGGTGGAGTTTGCTGAGGCGAGAAATCTTTATATTCAGATTTACAGCAATGAAAAGCTCTATTATAGAGAGGAAAATGATAAATCTTCCTATTACCGCTGTGCTGCCGGTGTGCAGGGGAATCCTGTGGGGGATGAGCTGGAAAAGTATATGGACAATGTACCAAAGCTATTGATTATGGTGGATAACCCTGAGGAAGGGGATAAAGTTGTTGAAGCAATTTCAGAGCAGTTTGATGGCCGCATAGAGGCTGTTAAATCTACGCCAATTTATATTGAGCTTATAAAACCAGGAGTAAACAAGGCAACAGCCATTGCACGACTGGCAAAGAAATACAGCATACCTATGGATTCAGTGCTTGCGATTGGTGATTCCAACAATGACCTGACCATGATTGAAGCGGCAGGCTTTGGGGTGGCCATGGGCAATGCCAACGATAATGTAAAGAAAATTGCGGATTATGAGGTGGCTGACTGTGACCATGACGGTATTGCAGAAGCTATTGAAAGATTTTGTCTGGACTAACAGGCTGATTTTTAGAAGGAGGCTGTTATGGATAGAGATGAAAGAATGGATTTTATTATCGTAACGGGGATGTCGGGGGCGGGCAAAACCCAGGCATGCCGCTATATGGAGGATGTTGGGTATTTCGTAATCGATAATCTGCCTCCGGTGTTTATTCCAAAATTTGCCGAGCTGTGCCGTCATTCCGATGGTCATGTAAACAAGGTGGTACTGGTGGTTGATACCAGGAGCCGGGAATTTTTTGATACATTCATTCACGTACTGGAAAACATGGACAGGGATAATCAGCCCTATGTAATGCTGTTTATGGATGCGTCCGATGCTGCCATTATTCGCCGTTACAAGGAAACTCGCCGGCGTCATCCGATGGCTCCCAGTTCCAGAATTCCCGAGGGGGTTGCCAAGGAGCGTGAACGGCTGGCACCTATCAGAAACAAGGCCACCTATATCATTGATACCTCTGATCTGAAAAAGATTGAACTTAAGGAAAAAATACTGAATATATTTGCCAGCAAGCCTGGGGATAAGCTCAGTACCAATGTAATGTCCTTTGGGTTTAAATTTGGTATGCCATTGGATGCAGATTTGGTATTTGATGTGCGTTTTCTGCCAAATCCATTTTATGTGGAATCAATGCGTCATAAAAGCGGTGCTGTGCCGGAGGTGGCTCAGTATATCGAGCAATATCCTGTTACCAAGGAATTTGAAAAGCATCTTGATAATATGATAGATTTTCTCATGCCCCAGTATGAGAAGGAGGGAAAGACACAGCTGGTAATAGCTGTGGGCTGTACCGGGGGAATGCACCGTTCAGTGTTTATCGCCAAGCATATATATGACAGGCTGAAGGACAAGGGTTATTTGGTGAATTTGGAGCACCGTGACCTAATGAAAAATGATGTTTGGGAACACGTTCGTGAGGAATGTTAAGGAGTAACAAACAATGAATTTTTTGAAATGGTTGTATCCAGGCATGAGATTCAAGCGCTGGCTGCTGCTGTTTGCCGCCGGTGTTATGCTGGCCAGTCTGGGCATAGCAATTATGTTCAACTATAAATATATAGACAGTATCGAGGAGTCTATATTCTGGGCTGTTTATACCTTCTCCGGGGAATACACCTATACTGCCACGGCGGTTATAGGCTCAGTGATGGTTGCCATTGGCTTTTTGATTATGGCTATGGCGGCCCGCTTTATTATTCAGTCAGTTATTGATGTGGTTTACCCATCATCTTCGGAGAAGCTGGTGGATTTGATTTATGAGAAGCGAATGCTGGGCAAGGGACCTGCTGTTACCGTTGTGGGCGGCGGTCATGGGCTCAGTGTGCTGTTGCGCGGTATTAAGGAGGTTACCACCAATGTTACGGCTGTGGTAACCGTGGCTGATGACGGCGGGTCCTCTGGTAGGCTTCGTGAGGAGTTGGGGATTATTCCACCAGGGGATTTGCGGAACTGTCTGGTGGCCTTGGCTGATAAGGAGCCTTTGATGGAAAAGCTGTTCCAGCACCGCTTCGGAGGCAGCAGTTCGCTGTCTGGCCATAGCTTTGGTAATCTTTTTATCGCCGCCATGGCGGAGGTTACCGGTGATGTGGAAACTGCCCTGACAGAATCCTCCAAGGTTTTGGCAGTAAAGGGACGGGTGCTTCCTGCCAGTAAGGAGCATGTACGCTTGGATGCTATAATGGAGGATGGTACCATCGTCTGTGGTGAATCCCATATTCCGGAGGTTCATAAGCGGATTCATCGTGTTAAGCTGTTTCCTGAGCACGTGGAGGCAGTGCAGTCCTCCTTGGATGCTATACGGGATGCCAATGCCATTGTTCTTGGGCCGGGCAGCTTGTACACCAGTATTATGCCTAATCTTTTGGTGGAGGGCATAGGTGATGCTATCTGCCGCAGTAGGGCAATAAAGATTTATATTTGTAATGTCATGACCCAGCCTGGAGAAACCGATGGCTATACCGCATCCATGCATGTAAAGGCTATTTTGGACCACGCTGGACGGCAGGCCATAGATTATGTTATTGTAAATTCCACTCCGGTGCCCGATGATTTGGCGCAAAAATATGCGGAAAAGGGTGCCTATCCTGTGGAGGTGGATGATGATGCACTTAATGCTCTGGGGGTAGGTCTTATTAAGGCAGACCTTATAAGTGGCAAGGACGTAATTCATCATGATTCCCGTAAGCTGGCCAGCAGTGTTATGCGGGCAGTTTACGGCATAAAGGCTGGTCTTGATGAAATAAGGAAGCATTAACAGAAATTATTTTAGAAGTTTGGTGAGAATGATATGCCATCTTTTGCCACGGATGTGAAAAATGAGCTGGCCCACAAACTGGATAAAAAATTATGCTGCCAGACTGCGGAGCTGGCAGCACTTTTGCGTATGGGTGCATCCATGACCCTGGGCTCTAATATGACTCTGGGACTTAATTATGTTACTGAAAATGCGGCGGTTGCCAGAAAGACTCTGAGCTTGCTGAAGGCCACAAGCGATGTGCAGACAGAGGTAACAGTAACCAGGAGCAAGAGGCTTAAAAAAAATAACCGTTATATGGTTCGCGTGGTGCCATCGCCGTTGGTGAGACCGCTTATGGAAAAGCTGGGGATGTTGGGGGAGACAGAGGGCTCACTGGGCCGTGATAACGCCCTATTGAAGAAGGTGTGCTGTCGTCACGCTTATCTTAGGGGAGCTTTCATGGGAGGTGGCAGTATAAACAAGCCTGAAGCTGAATGCCATCTGGAAATGGTTACTTCAAATTACGGCTTTGCGGACACTATCGCAGGAGTTCTTAAGCGCATGGGCTTTCCTGCCGGTTTTACTGACCGGAAAAATCATTACCTTATTTATATGAAGGATGGAGAGGCGATAATGGATTTCTTGTCCATTATTGGTGCCACTAAATCCCTGGATGATTTCGAGGGTGGCCGTAATCTTAAGGAAGTCCGCAATCAGGTAAATCGTCTGGTTAACTGTGAAACTGCCAATCTGCAGAAAACCGTGGATGCAGCAATTTATCAAAATGAGTGTATAAAATATTTGAGGGATGCGGGAAAGCTGGAAGGACTTACCAAGGCCCTTAGAAAGACAGCCCAATGCAGGCAGGATAATCCGGACGCCACCCTGGCGGAGCTGGCAGAAATGCTGCTTGTAACCAAGTCCTGCGTCAATCATCGGCTGAGAAAGCTGGTGGCTTTGGCGGAGGAGCTGCGGGGGCAAAATAACGAAACAGGTGAAGATGATTGAAAAAGTATATGAGGTTTATTAAGATAGCACTATTGATTGTTGCCCTTGGGGCTATATCGCTTTTTGCCGGGCTCCGGTATCTTTTGTCTCAGCCTGCCCCGGATGGATTCCCTATTTTGGAGTACCATATGGTGCAGGAAAAGAATCCGGACAAGGCTTATGAATATAACGTGCCACCGGCGGATTTTGAGGCTCAGCTCGATTATCTCCAACAGGAGGGTTATACCACAATTTCCATCCGTGATTATTTAAGGGCGAAGAAGGGGTTGCAGGAGCTACCGGACAAGCCGGTGATTCTCACCTTTGATGATGGCTATGAGACCAATTACACTGAGCTTCTGCCAATATTGGAAAAGCGTGGGCTTAAAGCTACTATTTTTATGGTAGGCAATGATATTGGCAAGGAAAATTACATGTCCTGGGATCAGTTAAAGGATATTCAGCATCGGGGGGTGGAAATCGGCAGTCATACTGCTAACCACCTGCCTTTAACCAGTATGAGCCTCGATGAAGCCAGAGATGAGGTTAAGCTTTCCAAGCTCCTGATGGAGTGGAATGGAATGGATACCATTTATACCCTGTCCTATCCTAATGGCAAATATGACAAGGAGCTGCTGGATATGCTGAAAGAGGAGGAATATCTGGCGGCAGTAACGGGGGATCCAGGGCTTAATACCTTTGAAACCCATCCATACCTTTTGCAGCGAATAAATATTCCTCACCCATTGTTTGGACTGACGGAATTTAAATGGCGTCTTATCAAGGGAAGAATTATGACCCAGTTGGGAATAAGCCAGCATTAAAATTTGCATATCAATGGAAAAAAAGGTAAAATAACATAGGACTTTATTTAAGGTGAGGAGGTTACCTAATATGAAGCATATTCAGACTGTAAATGAGCCTACTCTGCAGGCTACCAAGACTTCTGGCGGCTGCGGCGAGTGCCAGGCATCCTGCCAGTCCGCATGCAAGACTTCTTGTACTGTTGGCAACCAGGTTTGTGAAAGCAAGAAATAATTATTGATGAGAAGGGCTCCCCGGGAGGGAGCTTTTTTCTTGTGTTTTTAGGAGAGTATTGTTTTATTATGAATAATGAAATGAGCACAAAAATCCATAAATTCGTCCAAAATGGCATGTATATCCTGTTGGATGTGAATAGCGGTGCAGTCCATGTAATTGATAAAATGATTTATGATATCATGGATATTTTTAATGGTAAAAATGATAATGAGGTTATAAATAACCTTAAATCTCAGTATACAGAAAATGATTTGAAGGAAGCTCTGGATGAACTCCATATTCTTATGGATAAGAATCAACTATTTGCCCCTGATATTGATGTTCCGCCTACCTTCAAGGCCAAGGGACTGGTTAAGTCCCTGTGTCTGATGACTGCCCATGACTGCAATATGCGTTGCAAATATTGCTTTGGCGATACAGGCGAGTACGGCGGTGAGCGTCAGCTCATGAACAACAAGGTGGGACGTGCTGCAGTTGATTATATTATTGAACACAGTGGCCCCAGAAAGCATTGTGAAATCGATTTCTTCGGCGGTGAACCACTTATTAATATGCCTTTGGTGAAGGATGTTACCGAGTATGTAAGAAAGCGTGAGAAGGAAACAGGTAAGGAATTTAAGCTGACCTTAACCACCAACGGTTTGGCCCTTAATGATGACAATATTAAGTGGCTCAATGATAACAATATCAGCCTGGTTCTCAGCACCGACGGCCGTCGTGAGACCCATGACAATATGCGCCCTGACTGCGGCGGTCAGCCCACCTATGACAAGGTAATGAAAAATTTCAAGAAGTGTGTGGATTCCCGTAATGGCGAGAATTACTACATGCGTGGTACCTACACTGCAGAAAATCTCGACTTTACCAAGGATGTAGAGGCTATGGCAGATGCAGGCTTTGATATCCTGTCCATGGAGCCGGTGGTTCTGAAGGATTCTCCTTATGGACTTACTGAGGAAATGCTGCCGGAAATATTCGCTGAGTACGACAGACTTACTGATTTCTATCTGAAGCGTCACCGTGAAGGCAAGGGGTTCTTCTTCTTCCATTTCAACATGGATCTTTCCAATGGTCCATGTGTAGCCAAGCGTCTGGCTGGCTGTGGTGCTGGTCATGAATACTATGCGGTGGCTGCCAACGGGGATCTTTATCCATGTCACCAGTTTGTGGGACGTAACAAGTATAAATTGGGTAATGTATTTGATGATTTGGATGATGGGGCTGAGGACATCACCAGATATTTTCGCGAATCCCACGTTATGAACAAGGAACGCTGTAAGACCTGCTGGGCGAAGTATTTCTGCTCAGGTGGCTGTCATGCCAATGCGGATCTGTTCCATGATGACATAAGAAAGCCTTATGAAGTGGGCTGTGAAATTCAGAAGAAGCGCCTTGAATGTGCCATTGCCGTACAGGCAGTTCTGTCCATGGAAAAGATAGGAAAAAAGGATTATAAGCCTGCCAGCGTTAATTGCTGATAGAGGGGCTTAAATTATTACTTTATAGTGATTGTAAGCTTACTTTAGTATGATACATATTATTTATGCTATAGTTATTACTGCTTATGAATTTGCGTTGACAAGGTGTCTTAAATTGGTGTAATATTAACTTACTTGAAAGATAAGGGACACTAGGATATATGCCTGTCATCTGTCTGCCGTTCAGGTAGATGGGTGTCTTTTTCTGACGTGTTCTCAAATTATTTTATCTATATATTTTTAGGGGGTATTTTACAAATGGCAGTAAAAGTAGCTATTAATGGTTTTGGCCGTATTGGTCGTCTGGCATTCCGTCAGATGTTCGACGCAGAGGGTTATGAGGTTGTTGCAATCAACGACTTGACCAGCCCTAAGATGCTGGCTCATCTTCTGAAGTACGATTCTTCCCAGGGTCGTTACAAGTACGCTGACAAGGTAACTGCTGGCGAGGATTCCATTACTGTTAACGGCAAAGAGATCAAGATCTATGCTTGCGCTAACGCAGCAGAGATTCCTTGGGGCAAGCATGATGTAGACGTTGTTCTGGAGTGCACTGGTTTCTATACTTCCAAGGAGAAGGCTTCTGCACATCTGACTGCAGGTGCTAAGAAGGTTGTTATTTCTGCTCCAGCAGGTAAGGACCTCCCTACTATCGTTTACAATGTAAACCATCAGGTACTCACCAAGGAAGATAAGGTTATTTCCGCAGCTTCCTGCACCACTAACTGCTTAGCTCCTATGGCTAAGGCTCTGAACGATCTGGCTCCAATCCAGTCCGGTATCATGGCTACTATCCATGCTTACACTGGTGACCAGATGACTCTTGATGGCCCACAGCGTAAGGGTGACCTCCGTCGTTCCCGTGCTGCAGCTGTTAACATCGTTCCTAACTCCACTGGTGCTGCAAAGGCTATCGGCCTTGTAATTCCTGAGTTGGACGGCAAGCTCATCGGTGCTGCACAGCGCGTTCCTACCCCTACTGGTTCCACTACTCTCCTCTACGCTGTAGTTAAGGGTGATGTAACTGTAGAGCAGGTTAACGAGGCTATGAAGAAGCAGGCTACTGAGTCCTTCGGTTACAATGAGGACGAGATCGTATCCAGCGATATCGTTGGTATGCGTTATGGTTCCCTCTTCGATGCTACCCAGACTATGGTTAGCAAGGTTGCAGATGGCCTGACTCAGGTTCAGGTTGTTTCCTGGTATGATAACGAGAACTCCTACACCAGCCAGATGGTTCGTACCATTAAGTACTTCGCTGAGTTAGGCTGATAACTCGTCATCAAAAAACAATAGTTTAAAAGATCCATTGAGGTCCGGCCTTTGTTTGGGCCGGACCTATTTTATTGACGGAGGTTTTTATTAATATGGGTATGAATAAGAAAACCATTAAAGATGTAGATCTTAAGGGTAAGAAGGTATTTTGCCGCGTAGATTATAACGTACCATTCGATGAGAATATGAATATCACCAATGATACTCGTATTCAGGCTACCAAGGAAACTGTCAAGTACATGCTGGAGCAGGGTGCAGCAGTTATTTTGGCTTGCCACATTGGCCGTCCTACCGAGGCTCGTGAGGACAAGTTCTCCACTAAGCACATTGTTAAGCGCGTATCCGAGGTTATGGGCGTAGATGTTAAGTGGGCTCCTGACTGTGTTGGTCCTGAGGCTGAAAAGGCTGCAGCTGACCTTAAACCAGGTGAGATTCTCCTCTTAGAGAACCTCCGTTATCACAAGGAAGAGAAGAAGAACGACCCTGCATTTGCAAAGCAGCTGGCTTCCCTTGCTGACATTGCTGTAAATGATGCTTTCGGTGTATCCCATCGTGCTCATGCAGCCAATGTTGGTATTGCTCAGTACCTTGAGTCCGTTGCAGGCTTCCTCATGGAAAAGGAGATTAAGTTTATTGGTCAGACTCTTGAGGCTCCAAAGCGTCCATTCGTTGCTATCATCGGTGGTGCTAAGGTTTCCGACAAGATCGGCGTTATCTCCAACATGATTGACAAGGTTGACACCATTATCATCGGTGGCGGTATGGCTCACACCTTCGATGCAGCACAGGGCTTGCCAATTGGTAACTCTATCTGCGAGAAGGATAAGTTCGAGGAGGCTCTTGGTCAGCTTAAGAAGGCTAAGGAGAAGGGCGTTAAGGTCGTTCTTCCTGCTGACCTTACCATTGCGGATGATTTCTCCGCTACTGCCAACACCAAGATTGTGGATGTTGACAAGGTTCCAGAGGGTTGGGAAGCTCTCGATTCCGGTCCTAAGACCTGTGACCTTTATGTAGAAGCTCTTGAGGGTGCTAAGACCGTTATCTGGAATGGTCCTATGGGTGTATTTGAGTTCGATGCATTTGCAAAGGGTACTCTGGCTGTTGCTGAGGCTGTTGCCAAGGCTACTGAGAACGGTGCAACCTCCATCGTTGGTGGTGGTGACTCCATTGCAGCACTGAAGAAGACCGGTCTTTCCGACAAGATTTCCCACATTTCCACTGGCGGTGGCGCTACTCTCGAGTTCCTTGAGGGGAAGGAGTTGCCAGGCATCGCAGCTATTGCTGACGCGTAAATGCTTGTCTTTTCACCGCATAGCTTTGTTGAACTTTGGCTTCAACTTGGAAACTGTTAAGTTTTAAAATACGAAATAAATATATAGATAATTTGAGGAGGATATAATTATTATGGCACGTAGACCTATTATTGCTGGTAACTGGAAGATGAACAACACTATCGCTGAGGGCGTTAAGCTGGTTAAGGAGCTGGCTCCATTGGTAGCTGACGTTGAGGCTGTAGATGTAGTAGCTTGCCCAACTGCAACTGCTCTGGCAGCTGTAGCTGATGCTTGCAAGGGTACCAAGATTCATGTTGGTGCACAGAATGTTCATTGGGAGCCAAAAGGTGCTTTCACTGGCGAAATCTCCACTGGCATGCTGAAGGAAATCGGCGTAGAGTACGTTGTACTTGGTCATTCTGAGCGTCGTGACTACTTTGGTGAAACTGATGAGGGTGTTAACAAGCGTGCTCGTGCCGCTTATGCTGCTGGCATTACTCCTATCATCTGCTGCGGTGAGTCCCTGGAGATCCGCGAGGCTGGTACCTATATCGCTCATGTTGTAAAGCAGATCAAGGCTGCTCTTGATGGCTTCTCCGCTGACGAGGTTGCTAAGCTGGTTATCGCTTACGAGCCAATTTGGGCTATCGGTACCGGCAAGACTGCTACCTTCGAGCAGGCTGAGGAAGTTTGCAAGGCTATCCGTGAGGCTGTAGCTGAGGTATTTGGTCAGAGCGTTGCTGATGCTATCCGCATCCAGTATGGCGGTTCTGTAAAGCCTGCTACCATTAAGGACCTCATGGCTCAGCCAAACGTTGACGGTGCTTTGGTTGGTGGCGCTTCCCTGAAGGCTGCTGACTTCTCCGCAATTGTAAAGTTCTAATTTAGAGGTTGATAAAATAATGGCAAAATTAAAAAATGCACCTGTTGCATTAATTATCATGGATGGCTATGGAAACGGCAAAACCTGTGATCCGAACAATGCTATCCAGATAGCTAAGACTCCTGTTATTGATAGTCTCAGACAGAATTTCCCATCCACCCATATCCAGGCTTCCGGCGAGTTCGTTGGTCTCCCTAATGGACAGATGGGTAACTCTGAGGTTGGTCATACCAATATCGGTGCCGGCCGTATTATTTATCAGGCACTGACCCGTATCACCAAGGCTATCAAGGATGGTGATTTCTTCAAGAACGAGGCTCTGGTAAGTGTGGCTGACCAGGCTAAGGCCAATGGCGGCGCTCTCCATCTCATGGGTCTCGTTTCCCCGGGCGGTGTACACAGCCATAGTGAGCATCTCTATGGTCTCTTACAGTTCGCTAAGAACCAGGGCTTTAAGGATGTATATGTTCATGCATTCCTTGATGGCCGTGATGTTGATCCTTCCTCCGCAGCTGAATATGTTGCAGAGCTGGAGTCTAAGATTGCTGAAATCGGTTGTGGTAAGATTGCTTCCCTGTCCGGTCGTTATTATGCAATGGACCGTGACAACCGCTGGGATCGTGTACAGAAGGCTTATGAGGCCATTGCGTTGGGCAAGGGCGTTGCTGCTGATGATGCAGTGGCAGGCGTTAAGGCATCTTATGCAAATGAGGTAACTGATGAGTTTGTAGTTCCTGCTGTTGTAGGTGACTACAAGGGAATGAAGGATGGAGATGGTGTTGTATTCTTCAACTTCCGTCCTGACCGTGCCCGTGAGCTGACTCACGCATTTACTGATGTCGAGTTTAGCGGTTTTGAGCGCAAGGAGCTGAAGCTCTCCTTTGTTACCATGACTCAGTACGAGGAAGGCCTTAATGTAAAAGTTGCATATCCGCCTGAATCCATCACCAACACCCTTGGTGAGGTTATTGCCAAGAATGGTATGACCCAGCTGCGTATTGCAGAAACTGAGAAGTATGCCCATGTAACCTTCTTCTTCAACGGTGGTGTTGAGGAGCCTTATAAGGGTGAGGACCGTATTCTGGTTCCTTCTCCAAAGGTTGCAACCTATGATTTACAGCCTGAAATGAGTGCTATTGAGGTTACTGACAAGGTTGTGGAGGCTATTAAGTCCGGTAAGTATGATTTCATTATTCTGAATTATGCCAACGGCGATATGGTGGGCCACACCGGCGTTATTGAGGCGGCTGTAAAAGCTGTTGAGACTGTTGATACCTGCGTTGGCCGCTTTGTTGAGGCTATTCGCGAGGTTGGTGGTGAGGTATGTATCACTGCTGACCACGGTAATGCAGATCAGATGGTTGATCCTGAGACTGGTGCACCTTTCACCGCTCATACAACCAATCCTGTACCATTCATCGTTGTATCTGACCGTGTAGGCTGGATCGCCAGCGATGGTGCTCTCTGTGATATTGCTCCGACCCTGCTGACCTTGGCAGGCATGGAGATTCCAGCAGAGATGACTGGTACTCCAATGGTTAAGCTGAAGTAATAAAGCTGCCATTTAGATGTGTTTGAAGGTGTGTAGTGGCCCGGACCTGGCTTTAGGGCCCCTTGACACTGAGTATTATATTATTAGCGAAGAGAGGAATACAAAATGATTTATTATGATAAGCATGTTGAAGACATGACTTGCATTGCAAAAGAAGTAAACCATGGTCCAGCTCCAATTCCTGAAGAGGGCAAATGGGTACAGTCTAAGGAAATTAAGGATATCAGCGGTCTGACTCACGGTATCGGCTGGTGTGCTCCTCAGCAGGGCGGCTGCAAGCTGACTCTGAATGTTAAGGATGGTATCATCGAAGAGGCTCTCATTGAGACCATCGGTTGCTCTGGGATGACTCATTCCGCAGCTATGGCTGCTGAGATTCTCCCAGGCAAGACTATTCTGGAAGCTCTCAACACTGACCTGGTTTGCGATGCTATCAACACTGCTATGCGCGAGCTGTTCCTGCAGATCGTTTATGGCCGTACTCAGACTGCATTCTCTGATAATGGTTTGCCAGTTGGCGCAGGTCTGGATGACCTTGGTAAGGGTCTCCGCAGCCAGGTAGGTACTCTGTACTCCACCAAGCTGAAGGGTGCTCGTTACCTCGAATTAGCTGAAGGTTATGTTACCAAAATGGCAGTTGACAGTGAAGATCGCGTAATCGGTTATGAAGTTGTTCACCTTGGTAAGGCTATGGAAGCTATTGCTAATGGCATGGATGCTAACGAAGCAATCAAGAAGAACACCTCCACTAAGGGCCGTTACGCAGATGCTGCCCGTTACATCGATCCTCGTAAGGAATAATTTGAGATAACGAACAGGAAGGACTGAAAATAAAATGGCATTATTTGAAGGCTATGAGCGCCGTATTGACGGTATTAATGAAGTTTGCAAGAAATATGGTATTGCTTCCATTGAAGCTGCTGCTGATATTTGTAAGGAAAAGGGTTTCGACCCAGCTGCTATCGTAACTGATCTGCAGCCAATCTGCTTCGAGAACGCTAAGTGGGCTTACACTCTTGGTGCTGCTATCGCTATCAAGAAGGGTGTTAAGACTGCCGCTGATGCTGCAAGAGCTATCGGCGAAGGTATTCAGGCATTCTGCGTACCTGGTTCCGTTGCTGATCATCGTAAGGTAGGTCTTGGCCATGGTAATCTGGCTGCTATGCTCCTGACTGAGGATGCAGAGTGCTTCGCATTCCTGGCTGGCCACGAGTCCTTTGCTGCTGCTGAGGGTGCTATTGGTATTGCTCAGACTGCAAACAAGGTTCGTAAGAATCCTCTCCGCGTAATCCTCAATGGTCTTGGCAAGGATGCTGCCCAGATTATCTCCCGTATCAACGGCTTCACCTATGTTCAGACTCAGTATGACTACAAGACTGGCAAGGTTAACGTTGTTAAGGAAGTTAAGTACTCTGACGGCCCTCGTGCAGCTGTTAAGTGCTATGGTGCTGATTCCGTTCCAGAGGGTGTTGCTATCATGCACTTGGAGAAGGTAGACATCTCCATTACTGGTAACTCCACCAACCCTACCCGTTTCCAGCATCCAGTAGCTGGTACCTACAAGAAGGAGTGCACCGAGCAGGGTAAGAAGTACTTCTCCGTTGCTTCCGGTGGCGGTACTGGCCGTACTCTGCATCCAGATAACATGGCTGCAGGTCCTGCTTCCTATGGTATGACCGATACCCTCGGCCGTATGCATTCCGATGCACAGTTCGCTGGTTCTTCTTCCGTACCTGCTCATGTTGACATGATGGGCCTCATTGGTGCTGGTAACAACCCAATGCTTGGTATGTCTGTTGCTGTTGCAGTTGCTGTTGCAGAGGCAATGAACAAGTAAGATTTGCTTACGTAAATAAAATTAGGGCTTCCGCTTTGCGGAGGCCCTTTTTGTATTTGATAATAAGCATAAAAGGTATATGCCATGTGTGATTGCCTTTCACCCAACTGAATTGCTAAAAATATTGTTTTCCGTTTAAATAAATATCTTGAAAAATTACAACTCGCTACGCTCAGACAAGTAATTTTTCGAGATAACTCTAGTGTGGAAAAAATATTTTCTATACACAATTCAGTCTAATGTTCAAGACAATCAAACATGGCATTAGTATTGTAGTTATCATTTTAAATGGCAAGAGCCAATGACTAGAGCAATTAGGACATGGGCCGTAAAAAAGTCTTTTTTACGTACCTTAATATTAGTGGAAAAAATCATTTGTTTGAGCGAAGCGAGTTATGATTTTTTTCACTATATAATCGGAAAAAAGAATTTTAGGCTCGTGGCCGACGCTCTAGTCATTAGTTCTTGCCATGTATATTTTGGCATCAAAAAAGCCCAAGGCAGAAAGCCTTGAGCTGAATTTTCTGGTGACGCGTAGGGGATTCGAACCCCTGAAGCCGCCGTGAGAGGGCGGAGTCTTAACCACTTGACCAACGCGCCGTTGACAAGAAATATAATACCTCTTTTAGAGTAACTTGTCAAATATTTTTTTAAAGTTTTTGAGCGTTTTTATGTTTATGGAATTAGCCCTGAACCTTGGTCAGACCAAGATTTAAACGCTTCATGGATTCTTCACGGCCTAAGAGATAGAGCAGCTCAGTAACACCGCCTGGTGTAACCTTCTGGCCGGAAAGGGCAATTCGGGCAGGCCACATAAAGGTGCCCATTTTGATACCGCTTTCAGCAACACCTGGCTGGAGGACCTCATCTATGCCCTCAGGAGTCCAAGTCTGAACCTTTTCAAGAGTCTCAATTACTACAGGAAGGATTTCAGCGGCCTTTTCTGGAGTAACCTTATTACGCTTATTGTTAAACAGATCTATGTCATAATCTGGCAAATCCTTGAAGAAACCGATCTGCTCCGGGATTTCATTGAAACGGCTAACCCTGGTCTTCAAAAGAGAAGCAAGGTATGTCCACTTATCACTCAAGGATTCAGCGATAATACCACCAAAGGCACTGGACTTCTTTGCGAATTCCTCATCGCTCATGGATTTAAAATATTCGCCGTTTACCCAGTCCAGCTTGTTGTAGTCAAATACAGCTGGGGATTTGCTGAGGCCATCTAAAGAGAAGCGGCCAATAAGCTCATCCATTGTAAAGATTTCCTGCTCGGATTTAGGGGACCAGCCCAAAAGTGCTACGTAGTTGGTAATGGCCTCCGGGAGATAACCCATTTCAACCAGCTGGCTAAAGCCGGTGGCACCATGGCGCTTGGAGAGCTTGGAAATAGAACCATCCTCATTCTTGCCCATTACTGGAGGAAGATGAATGAATACAGGAGGCTCCCAGCCAAGGAACTGATACAGGAGAACATGCTTCGGAGTGGAAGTAATGAACTCAGTACCACGGAAAATATGGCTGATGTCCATAAGATGATCATCAATAACATTAGCAAAATTATATGTAGGCATGCCGTCACGCTTCAGTATAACCTGATCCTCCAAGGTGTCACAGGCTATGGTAATATTTCCGTGGACCACATCGTGGAAGGTCACCTCACCGGTAAGAGGCATCTTCTGACGGATAACATAAGGCCTGCCCTCAGCCAGATACTGGTCAATAACGGACTGCTCCAAATCGCGGCAGGCACGATTGTAACCACCAAAGCTCTTGGCATCGCCGGCCTCCTGGGCAGCGTGCTGCTCTTCACTGCAATCATTACAGAAGCAACGATAAGCATGGCCCTTTTCAATAAGCTCCTCAGCATACTTTTTGTAAATATCCAGACGCTGGCTCTGGATGTATGGACCGCAATCACCGCCAATATCAGGACCTTCGTTAGGAATGATGTTGGCAGCCTTTAAGGTATTCTGGATGAATTCTACAGCATCAGCTACATAACGCTTTTGGTCAGTGTCCTCAATGCGAAGCAGAAAATCACCATTCTGGGACTTTGAAAAAAGATAACCATATAGTGCGGTACGGAGATTACCGATATGCATATAGCCCGTTGGGCTTGGAGCAAAGCGGGTACGAACGCGATTTGACAAAATAATTCCTCCTAAAAAAAGAGATTGCTGGTGAGCAATCTGTACATACACTAAGTGATACTGGCATGGACACCAGCATGGCAGAGAGGGTGGGATTCGAACCCACGGAGGCTATTAACCTCACTTGATTTCGAGTCAAGCACCTTCGACCACTCGGACACCTCTCCAAGGTTGTTCATGATTGAACAACAAGTATTATAACATAAGGAGGGCATGAGTGTAAAGAAGTTTATTACAGTTTATTGCCCTTATCTCCTTTTCCTGCCCATTCTGGCGGGAGGTTTTGGAGGAATTCGAAGTTGTGGCATTTCTGGCAGGCAGCCTGGGATT
>NZ_JAZTZI010000084.1:0-18210 GCF_045637405.1 Anaerovibrio sp. | reverse complement strand
AATTAAAATGCAGGTGACGCTTACTTTTGCGTGCATGAATTTGAAAAAACTTACTCTTTGGAAGAAGAGGGCCGGCACGCTCTCACCAACTATTGTCGCTTTATTACAAAACTTGTCCTGGAATTTAAGAATAATTCCTATTTGGCAACAAAAATACGCATAAAAAATACAGTCCTACCTAGTTAGTGGATAACTAGAAGGACTGTATGTCTACGGTCTGAAACTCCCGACTCAGGTCGGGAGTTTTTTTGCGTACATTTTATTTATAGTTGGTTGGCAGAACCTGGAAGTGAGCCTTTGGATGATCACAAACAGGACAAACCTCAGGAGCAGCCTCGCCAGTGCAAACATAACCGCAGTTGGAGCACTGCCAGATAACCTTTTCATTCTTCTTGAATACCTTATCCTGCTCCACATTCAAAAGGAGAATCTTATAGCGTTCCTCATGCTCCTTCTCAATAGCAGCAACAGCCTCAAAGAGAGCAGCAATTTTATCAAAGCCTTCCTCACGGGCAACCTTGGCAAACTCCGGGTACATGGAAGTCCACTCCTCATTCTCACCAGCAGCTGCAGCCTTGAGGTTTTCAGCGGTGGAAGCGATCTTGCCGCCATTTACCAGCTTGAACCAGATTTTAGCATGCTCCTTCTCGTTCTTGGAAGTCTCAGCAAAGATGTTCTGAATCTGAACGAAACCGTCTTTCTTGGCCTGAGATGCAAAATACTGATACTTGGTATGAGCCTGGGACTCTCCGGCAAATGCTGCCCACAAATTCTGCTCTGTCTTACTACCTTTTAATTCCATGAAAAAACCTCCTTACATTATATAAAAACACACACGAATAAACCGGTTTAAGTAACGGATAATAATTATCCGTTAGGACTAGTATACCATTTTTGTGGGCAATGTCAACACTTACATATTTTTTATGGGAACAGGTCCACGACTAAGAGCAATAGCGCCTGTTCTGGCTATCTCGATTATTTCAAATTCCTCCAGCATTTCGCAGATGGCATTAATTTTACTCTGGGACCCTGTTAGCTCAATAACCACATTCTCCGGACTTACATCAACGATTTTCCCCCGAAAAATATCCACTATGTTGCGGATATCTGCCAGGGAGCTTTTGGTAGCCCGAACCTTTAGGAGAATAAGCTCCCGGACAATGGAATCCACCAAGCCCAGATTAACGATTTTGATAACATCAATCAGCTTACCAAGCTGGTTCACCACCTGCTCCAGCTCCCGGTCATCCTCCACGGAAACCTCTATATTAATACGGGTAACATCCTCATCCTCAGTATAGCCCGCAGAAATACTTTCAATATTAAATGCACGACGGCTGATGAGCCCTGACACATGGGTCAGTACGCCAGGCTTGTTGTCTACCAGAACGGCTAAAATATATTTTTTCATGCTTCGGCACCTCCCAAAACCATATTATCCAGCTGAGCACCGGGAGCCACCATTGGCAATACATCCTCATTGGCCGGCAGCATTACATCAATCAGCACTGGCCCCTTCACATTCAGGGCCTTCTCCAGAGAATCCTTTAATTCCTGTGGCTTTTCAATACGGCAGGCCTCCATGCCCATGGCCTGGGCCAATTTAACGTAATCCGTCTTGCCCCCCAGCAATGTCTGGGAATATCGCTTACCGTAGAACATGCGCTGCCACTGGGTAACCATGCCCAGCACTCTGTTGTGAAGCAGCACAACCTTTATATCAATATCATTATCAGCTGCTGTGGACATCTCCTGACAGTTCATCATTACAGAACCATCGCCGGTGAAAAGTACCACCTTTTTATCAGGACATCCCAGCTTGGCCCCAAGAGCCGCAGGGAGTCCGTATCCCATGGTACCCAAACCGCCGGAGGTAATAAACTGGCGAGGGTTACGGCTGTTAAAGAACTGGGCCGCCCACATCTGATGCTGTCCCACATCGGTAACCACAATGGTATTTTCATCCACCATACTGCTTACCGTATCAATAAGCTGCTGAGGCATAATAACTTTATCATTTGTCTTGTAGCTGAATGGACATTCCCTGTCCATATCCACCACCTGCTTATGCCATTTGGCAAAGCGGCTGAGATAATCATCACCTGAGTCCTGAAGCTGCTCTCTGAAAATCGGCAAGGACCAGCGCAAATCTCCAATTACAGGATAATGAGAAAAAATATTTTTGTTGATTTCCGCCTTGTCCACCTCAAAATGAACAATTTGGGCGTTAGGGGCGAAGGCATCAATTTTTCCCGTAACACGGTCATCAAAGCGTACACCGATACCAATGAGCAAATCACTCTTTTGTACAGCCATATTGGCAGCATAGGAGCCGTGCATCCCCACCATACCCAGGAATCCCTCCTGTTTCGCAGGAATACAACCCAACCCCATAAGGGAGCTTACCACAGGTATGCCGGTATTTTTTACAATTTCCCGCATAACCTCTGTCTGGTTGGAAAGGGTTACGCCACCGCCGATGAAAAATACAGGACGCTTTGCTTCCCCAAGGGCCTCAACCACATCCCTGATCTGTCCTGCATCCCCGGTGAAATCCCCCTTATAGCCACGGAGCTTCACCCTTTGTGGATATTCATAATCCAGCATGGTGGTAAATACATCCTTGGCGATATCAATAACCACCGGTCCCGGACGGCCTGTTCTGGCAATGAAAAATGCTTCCTTAATCACCCTCGGAAGCTCCGAGGCCTTCTTTACCAAATAATTATGCTTGGTAATAGGGGTAGTAATACCTACAATATCCGCCTCCTGAAAGGAGTCCTTGCCAATAAGGGGATTGGTCACCTGTCCAGTGAAGCACACCAGAGGCACTGAATCCATATTGGCTGTGGCAATACCAGTAATGAGATTGGTTGCTCCCGGACCGGAGGTGGCAAACACCACACCTACCTTGCCGGTGGCCCGTGCATAACCATCCGCAGCATGAACGGCCCCCTGCTCGTGGCGTGTCAAAATATGAGGAAACCTTGCCTGATAAACCGCATCATATAAATCCAGCACTGCACCGCCAGGATAACCAAATACCAAATCAACTTTTTCTCTTTTCAGACTCTCCAAAATAGCCTGTGCCCCATTCATCTGCAAGGAAAACTCCCCCTCATATATAATGTACACTGTAAATCGCAATTTTAAAAATGTAAATCACAATTCATGTCCCATGGACAAAAATAATAATATTGTCCACTGAGTACATATTATACAATAACATCTGTACACTTATCAACAGTTTGTTGATAAAATGTGTATACTTTTAGTGAATATTAACATTTTTAGTGGAATTATATTTTCGGATAAAAGCTAAAGTTCTTTACATTAAAGTATAAAAAATAAATTTGGAATTTTATTAATAAAATTGTTGTAAAAACGATGGACACAAACCGATTTATTAATATATTATGTAGATAATTATTCAGACAATATTTAATATTTTCCATTATATTAAAGTTAATTACTGAGGATAGAAAAATGTTTACACGTTTTTACTTAAAAAGTGTGCTTTCACTCCTGCTGGCAGTGACAATCCTTTTATCCCCCCATTCTCTTAATGCAGAGGATACCTCCGGACGCAAGGGGCCTGTGCGGGTAGGAGTGCTGGATATAGAGCAGGCCACCAACCACCACAGCCGGGAGCTGCTGGAAAGATATATCCGGGCTTACCTTCGGGAGCTTTCCAAGAGAACCCATTTAGGCTACGATTATATTCCTGTTCTTCCCCAGGATGGTAAAAGAATGCTGGAGGAGGGCTCGCTGGATTTATTGGTGCCGGTTCAGGGAAATACAGCCATAAGACCAGCCAGACTGTTCAGTGAGGGGTATTCCGTATATGGCATTTTGAGCCTATATACCATGCCAGGAAGCGGCCTTGATGTACTGGATGGCTCCACTATGAACGGCATCACCATAGGATATGTGACAGTTGATAACAATTCTGGATATATCAGTCATTACGTTGAGACCCATGGCTGGACAGATGTAAAATATATCACCTATGCTGACGGACAAAATATGATGAATGCTCTCCACAATGGAGAAATACAGGCTGCCATGGATGATGGTTCCAATTTGCTGGGAAATGAGATTGAGCTGGGAATAATTGCCGTAGCCCAATGCCACTTTATGGGCCTTCCTGCTAACCAGGAGCTTGTACAGGAGCTGAATGCTGCCATCCTGGATGCAGAGCTGAAAAATCCTTCTTTTGGCACATTGCTGGAACAGACATATATTGATCCTGCCATTCACAGTATTGCCAACTATTCTGAACGAGAACTTAATTTTACAAAAACTGCACCACCTGTAAGGCTTGTGCTGACCAACAGCTTTCCACCTTTTATCGATGGAGACTATGGTATTTTCAGGGATATTGTTGAAACCATGTTCAAGGACAGCGGCCTTACCCTTGAGATAGTAAAGGCGGACAATTCTCAGGAAGCCAGAGACATGATAAACAGTGGCAAGGCAGACATACTGCCCTTCGTATATTCCGGGGATAATTCTGAGACTCCAACTAATTATACAAACAATTTTATGACGGTGGAGTATTCTGCCATTGTCCACGAAGATACCGGCGTTGAAGTAACGCCAAAGAACATGGTTATACCGGCAAATATTCCGGGACTACGGCGATATGTAGAGCAGCAGTATCCGGAATGGAATGTTACCGTACTGGCTACGGTGGATGACTGCCTTGATGGGGTGGGGAAAAAACAATATTCCATGGCCCTTGTTCCCCATCTCTACCTTATAAAACACAGCAGTCTTGTTACAAGGTCAAATCTAATAATCAGCGATGCATACTCATGCCATATCGGCATCAGCATTATGGTATCTGACTCAGCGCCAGACATGCTGACTCAGGTCCTGAACACATCTATCCAAAGGCTGTCTACCGACGAGGTGAATCATATCATAAAAAATGACAGCCATCCCGTACTGAACCCTGGCTTCCTGTTTCAGGAGTATCCTATACAGCTGGCAATAGCCATATTGATGGCCATTATAACCATATTGGGGATAAGCTTCATTGTTCACATCAACAGGAAAACCAAAAAACACAACATTGAATTACAGGAAAAAAATGATGAGCTGGAACGAATTTTCAAGAAAGTAAAATCCCTGACCAAGGACAGGGATGCCTACAAACAGGAAGCAGAAACTGATCCCCTTACAGGACTTCTCAACAAAAAAGGATTTGACATTCGCTGTCAGGAGCTTCTGAAAAGGCAACAGGATGGTGAATCCATTGCTCTTATCATTATTGATTTGGATCACTTCAAGAATTTTAACGATACTTATGGGCATCAAATGGGAGACAAGCTGCTGGTGGCCTTTTCCAATATCCTGAAAGCCACCTGTACCGATCTTACGGCTGCTGGCCGTTTTGGTGGTGATGAATTCATGATGATGGTAACCATCCCCATGAATTCTACCATAGCTGAAATCACGAAACAGTGCCGATGGCTCCTGACCCTTATAAAGGATATGATGATTGATGGGCATGCTGCCAATGTAACCGGCAGTATAGGCGTTGCTATTACCAGAGAAAGTGGTACCAGCTATGATTACCTTTTCCGCAAGGCGGATCGCGCCCTCTATAAAGTAAAGGAGGCCGGACGTAACGGCTTCCAAATCTACGATAAGGAATAATTAAATGCAAAAAGAAGACTGCGGCATGGTGTCTCGAAACCACTCTTGCCACAGTCCTCTTTTTATATTAAGCGCATTATACTAAATTAAGTACGTCCATCCTATCCATGTTACATGAGGTAACGCAGATATACATACCCGGTACTGATGATGATGGACAAAATCATCATTGGGAAGGCAATTTTCATAAAACCGATAAAGGAAATCTGACGTCCGTGCTGAGCTGCCATTGAAGCGACTACAACATTGGCACTGGCACCGATCAGTGTACCGTTACCACCAAGGCAGGCACCGAGGGCCAATGACCACCACATAGGCTCCAGATTGCTGAGGCCCATAGCACCCATGTCCTTGATAAGCGGAATCATGGTTGCTACAAATGGGATATTATCAACGAAGGCAGAAGCGATAGCAGACATCCAGAGAATCAGGATGGCAGTACCCTCTACAGAACCGTGGGTAATCTTGATACCTTCCTCGGCCAACCACTTGATAACGCCGGTTTCAACCAAACCGCCTACCAAAATGAACAGGCCAGCGAAGAAGAAAATAGCAGTCCACTCAACCTTGCTGAGAACCTTTGCAATCATTTCCTCATCTCTTGTAAAGGTAATCAGTAAGAGAAGACCAGCACCGGAAAGAGCTGCAGTTGCAGACTCAAGGCCAAGGGCACTATGAGCAACGAAAAGGCTCATGGTCAATGCCAAAACTATAAGGCACTTCTTCATAAGAGGCTTATTGCTGATCTGCTTGGCTGCATTCAGCTTCATTACCTGCGCCTGAAGCTCAGGAGTAGTATGGAGGGATTTTCCATAAATCATCTCCAGCAGGAATACAGTTACAATGAAAATAACAATGGCCGGGATAGTCAAATGAATGATGAAATCCAGGAAGCTCAGACCAACGGCAGAACCAATCATAATATTTGGAGGGTCACCTACCAAGGTTGCGGTACCACCAATGTTAGATGCCAAAATCTGGGCAATCAGGAAAGGCTTTACATCAACCTTCAACTGAGAAGTGATACTAAAGGTTACTGGAACCGTCAACAAAACTGTTGTTACATTATCCAGAAGTGCGGAGCATACAGCTGTCAGCAAAGCCAAAGCCAGAAGCAGCTTCATAGGGTTAGCCTTAACCCTCTGGGCCGCCCAGATAGCCAGGAAGTTAAACAATCCCGTTTCCGCCGTAATATTTACAATAGTCATCATACCAATGAGCAAGCCCAAGGTATTAAAATCTATGTGATGAATTGCCACCTCCTGAGACAGAATCCCACAGAGGATCATCAACATAGCGCCAACGATACCAACGATGGTACGATGGACTTTTTCTGAAATAATCAGTGCGTATGCAGCTACAAATATCACCACTGCAATGGTCGTTGTATCCACAACATTACCTCCTCTAACCGAAAATATTTGTTTGACGATTTCTTAAATTACCCTAACTTTATCATATAATCAATAATTTGTACATAGGGAATTTTTATTGTTTTGAATTAAGTTGTATAATGAATTATTTCTTATGCACAATTACTGAATATTTTTAAAGATACGTAACCTAAGACCTCTTAATAATACACCCATTATGTATATTGTTGCAAGTAGCTTTTAATAGCTGGTACTAAAAAAAGCAGAGCCGAACTGACTCTGCTTTTTTTCCTTAAAGGGTGAACCATCCAAAAATAAAGCTATCGTGGCTTTAATTTTCCCGGGCAAACTTCACTGCTGCCCTGGCCAGCTCATCGGTGGAATCAACGAATACGCCCTCCAGATTATACATGGTCACAGCCACCGGCACCTCGGTGCAGCCAAGAATAAAGGCCTCTGCCCCCTGCTCCTTCATTTCCGCCAGCAAGCTCTTAATATCACTTGTATCGTAGTTCTGATTATTGGCTTTTACGCCGTCATAAATAATATCATCCACAATATGCTGTCTTTCTGCTGAAGGGGCAATACACTTCAGTCCCTTGGCCTCTAATGCCTTCTGATATAATCCGGTGCTGATGGTACCGCTGGTGGCCAGCAGCCCCACACTTTTATACCCCTTTTCCATAATGGCAGCAACTGCCACATCAATGATTGACAACACGGGAATTGTAATATGAGGTAAAAGCTCCGGCAAAAAATAATGGGCTGTGTTGCAGGCCATAATGATAAAATCCGCTCCGCCCTCCATAAGCCGCTTGGCACTTTTCAGCATTTCAGGAACCGGGGAATCCCCCACTCCCTTAATGGCCCTGGTACGATCCGGAATCCTGCAATTATTATCCACCAGCATAGGAATGTGCTCCTGATCCACCTTGGCCGGCGTAGCCAAAATAATTTTCTTCATTAAATCCACAGTGGCCATTGGCCCCATACCGCCCATAATGCCTATTGTTTTCATATGCTCCAAGCCCCCTATAATGTCGCAAATATTTACAAACATTATAAAATATTTTAATCAATTTAGCATGCAAATAGTAAATTTTTCTTTTTTATTGAAATAGACTGCCAATAAGGAGTATCATAATAAGCAGCAGACAATATCATTGTCGGGATGTAGCGCAGTTTGGTAGCGCACTTCGTTCGGGACGAAGGTGTCGCAGGTTCGAATCCTGTCATCCCGACCATTTTTTTGCAAAAAAATAATTCATTCATAGTATAAATGTGTTACTCATCAGGATGTGAAGACCATGACTGATAAATGCTATATAGCCATAGATCTGAAATCCTTCTACGCCTCTGTGGAGTGCAATGATCGGGAGCTTGACCCTCTCACCACCAATCTGGTTGTGGCCGATGAAAGCCGCAGTGGAAAAACCATTTGCCTTGCCGTAACCCCTTCCCTAAAAGCCCATGGAATACCGGGGAGGCCCCGGCTTTTTGAGGTGCAGCAAAAGGTTAAGGAGATAAATTTCCTTCGCAAGGCAGCTGCCCCTGGGCATAAGTTCACCGGCAGCTCCGTTGATGCACAGGAGCTGAAAGAAAATCCTTCCCTTGCACTTGATTACATCGTAGCTACGCCCCGCATGGCCCGTTATGTGGAATACAGCGCAATTATTTTTGGCATTTATATAAAATACGTTTCCGCCGACGATATTCACAGCTACAGCGTGGACGAGGTATTTATTGATGCAACGCCTTACCTTGCCACCTACAAAATAACCGGTCACGAGCTGGCACTGCGCATTATCAGGGATATCAAAAAAAACACTGGTATAACCGCCACTGCCGGTATCGGCACAAATCTCTATCTGGCTAAGGTGGCCATGGACATTATGGCCAAAAAAATTCCGGAGGACAAGGATGGAGTCAGAATTGCAGAGCTGGATGAAATGAGTTACCGCCAGCAGCTATGGACCCACACCCCTATAACTGATTTTTGGCGTGTTGGTCACGGCTATGAAAGGAAACTCAAAGAACACGGTCTTTACACAATGGGGGATATTGCCCGCTGCTCCCTGGGAAAGGAAAGCGAATATTACAACGAGGATTTGTTGTACCGCCTCTTTGGCATAAATGCCCAACTCCTTATTGACCACGCCTGGGGCTATGAGCCCTGTACCATTGAAGCCATAAAGGAATACCAGCCCTCCTCCAACAGCTTAACCAACGGCCAGGTACTCCAAAGCGCCTACTCCCATGAAAAGGGACGGCTCATCCTATGGGAAATGGCTGATCTTCTCGTGCTGGATTTAGTGGAAAAGGGGCTGATTACTGACCAAATAACACTGGATATTGGTTATGATATATCCAATGTTACAGAACATAATTACAAGGGCAGTGTCCATATTGACCACTACGGCCGCAAGGTTCCCGCTCCGGTCCATGGCTCCATGAACCTTGGAAAGTACACATCTTCAACCAGCCTGATACTGGATGCAGCCCTGGAGCTCTTTGATAAAATTACGGACCCAAACCTTTTTATCCGGCGGGTAAATATTACCGCCAACAACGTAATCAGTGAAAGGGAACTAAAGCGGGAAAACGAAAAGCCCCAGCAGCTTGACCTTTTTACTGACTACGAGGCCGAAGCCAAGAAGCAGGAGCTGGAAAAAAAGGCGGTGGCTAAAGAAAAAAAAATTCAGCACACCCTTTTGAATATCAAGCACAAATTTGGCAAAAACGCCATTTTGAAAGGTGCCAATCTTCAGGAGGGAGCCATGACTATTGAAAGAAACCAGCAAATAGGCGGCCACAAGGCATGAAGTACGTTGAATAAACCAAAAGGAGCTACCGAAGCAGCTCCAAGCCATACGATTCTAATATTGATGTATTTCCTCATACAACCCTACCAAAAGGCGGAATAACACTTTTCCTGCCATAATCCCCAACGCACCAGTTAGGCCGATAAACAACAATGAGATTAAGCCGAGCTCCAAATTTGCCATCATGTAAAATCCCCCTTTGTTCCGGGTAATCAATAATAACGATCGAGATATTTTCTTTTCTAATCTTACATACGGACAGTATTGATAAGTATTACAAAATAATATTTTTAAAAAAAATAAATTTTTTTGTAATGGATTGGAGCCTCATCCGTATGTGTAGATGTAAAACGATACGGACTATCTTCTATCGCGGATGATAGTTTTTAGTCCGTGCTTACTTTTTTCCTTTTTGGCGGGTCCTCTCCAACCCGTCCCTCTCAAAGAAGCCGACTACACACGGCTTCTTTTTTTTCGTAAAAAAATGCTGTTGTACCCTTTGATACAACAGCATTTCATAATAGCCAGGGAAATAAAAATATTTTTTTAAAAAAAATGTAATACATCCTTCTGTGGGCCGTATGTAGATATGTCATATAAAATTACACAATTCATCTCATTCTCCCCTGCTTGTTATCCTCCAAAGGACAGGCAGGGCTCTTTTTTTATTACACGTTTCCCAAGTACACATAATCCAGATATTCCTGACTTATTTCCTGCATTCTATATAATGTTGCCACCGGGGTGGCTTCTGTTTGCAGCTTGTAACGCGGAAAATAGCGGGACAAGTGAAGGGGAATGTCCCTACGGAATCTGGAAAGCCACAGGGCTTCTGAACGCATCATATCTGAATTATCGTTAATGCCAGGAATCACAAGAGTTGTTACTTCCACATGAACACCGGCCTCCAACGACAGCCTTATAGTTTCCCTTGCTGTTTTAAAATCTCCCCCCATCCATTTATATCCATCCTCAGAGAATACCTTTAAATCAATATTCATGGCATCTACATAGGGAAGAATAGCCTCCAGGGGCTCCTGACATATTTGACCATTGGTCACCAGCACCACCTTCTGTCCTTCCGATTTTAGCAACGGTGCCACATCCAATAAATACTCATAGCTGAGGAATGGCTCGTTATAGGTAAAGGCTACACCTATGCTCCCTGCTTTCAAAGTGGCTTTGCGGGCAAATTCCACCATTTCTTTCGGGGAAACATAGCCCTGAGATACCTCTATTCCCTGCTGCGATATGGAATAATTCTGGCAGAAGGGACATTTCATATTGCAGCCAAAGCCCCCTACAGACAATATTGCCGTTCCGGGATAAAAATGGTACAAAGGCTTCTTTTCAATTGGGTCAACGGCTAAAGAGGTGACCTGCCCATAGGAAATTGAGGTTATTCTGCCATCAATATTTTTTCTGGTACCACAAATCCCTGTCTGATTTCGGTTTAATTTACATTTATGCGGGCAAAGCTCACATTGCACCACACTGCATTCTTTATTCATGGTGAAGTACCCCCATTTTTAAATTGAAAGAGTAATGCAAATAATCTCTTCATCAGCTGCCGGTAAATCATTATCTTCATCGAAAGCTTTATCAAGTGCATTAAGTTTTTCTGCTGTATGTAAACAATAATCAACTTAAAATACCAGTTAACGAAGTTCAACTCTGTTAACTGGTATTTTTTAATCTTTATGCTATTAATCCAGACTGCTGAGCTGCAGCATCACAGCCTGAGGATAATATTTGAAGCTCATGGACTGACCATGCCCCATATCTACAATATCTCCAGGATTTGGAGTATAGGACCAGCCATAAATAGCCGGATACTTATACAGAGGGGAATCAGCATTTAATACGCTGATATCAAAGGCAGTGGTTGCTCCCTTTACCAGAATCAGGCGATCAACAGTAAAGGTCTGCTGATCAAATGTTACAAGAAGACCAATATCTTTATAGTACCAGCTCTCTTCGTTAATGCCGCACAATGCCCTGGTTTCGGAGGCATTCAGCAGCGTGCCGGGACCATATTTGTTTTCCAGCTCAGGCTCAGTCATATCCAGATGGAGGCCACCAACGGTCTCAGGGTATTGAGGTGCAGCGGCAAATGGCACCATCGGCATATTGCCCCCCATGTTTATGCTTCTCTTACCGGCTACAGTGTTCCAATACACATTTACAAAATCAACACCGGTTCTGCCAATAAGGGTAATGGTGGCACTGCCATTTAACTGATCACCGGACACGTTATTGACCTCTGATACACGGATACCATTCATCATGAAATAGTCAAAGACCACCATCCGATGACCATTTTGGTCACACCACGAGCCTTCCACAGCGTTCATAAATTGAGGTAAAGGCCCCTTGCCAGGTGTTGCTGCAAATACTACTGTACAGCTTAGGAGCATCAACATAGATAAAAATACGGTTACTAATCGTTTCATAATTCGTCCTCCTCGTATCTACTTTTTCCATCCTTGCCAGTACGTTTATGTTGAATATCTTCGACAATGTACCATTATAATCCTGCATAAAGGAAGGTGTTTTTTATTCAGAAATTTACCCTCCCCTAAATCACATAAAATCATTTTTTACTAATTCCTGAAAAATCGCCTCCCTGTCGAATTTTCCCTCCGGTAAACCGGGAATTTCCTTGTAGGCCTTGCAAATAGACAGGCTGAATTCCGTAAATATTGGAGACTCCCAGGCCATTTGGCATTTTTTCACGCATAAGGCCAATCAAAAAACTACCCTGCACTTATATTACAGGGTAGTTTCTTATTTAAGCCTGACTCTAAATTCTCTTAGCAGAAAGGCTCTATTTTTTTACTTAGGCAACAATGTCCTCAGGTTTTTTAGGCTTTAATTCTTCAACCTTATCGTAAATGCCCTTAATTATTTTCTTTACATCGTGAACAATTTCCGTTATCCGCTTTAAATCGTTACGACGTGGACCGTGAAGCGTAATACGTGGGCGGCCACCGGCAACCTGATTTAATTCCATTTCTCTAAGTTCAGTTCTCTTGTTCATACTAATGACCTCCTTCGTTATGGGCTGTGCCCTCATTTCCTGTTTTCTGTCTATACATACGGACTAGGAGGGAATGTATTACAAAAATTCCCCCTCTTGAACCCGAACAGAAATTCTGTTATTATTATGTCAAACACACATTCTAAAATCAATGAAAGGAGCAAAATCCCATGATACTATTCCGCCCCCGGGCGGCTGATTTTCAGTCCGCCATGCGACAGATACAGCTTTTCGACAGCTTCAACGAAATGGACGATTATCTTATCGACTTCCACAACCTCCACAACATCATCACAAGGCAGGAGCAAGTATATAAAACCTTCTCCAGCAGTGACGAGCTACAGGACACCAAAAGCGGGTGGCTTCACTCCCGCTATATCTGTTTTGGAAATATCCCTTTGGGGATTTATGACAGCAAAACGCTGGATCCCATAAAAAAGCCCCGCCTGGAAATCGAAACGGATCCCCAGGGCGGGTTGAAATGTCAGTTTGACCTGATGGACGAGGGCTTTATATTTTTCCTTGGGAATGACCCGTGGTATGGCCAAAGCAAAATGGTGGGCTTCAAAAGAAGTGCCATGGGCCAGCCCTTCTGCCGAAAGGACAATGTGCCGGTAACACGGCAGGATTTCATTCACGCCCTAAATTATTACATTGCCAGTCAGGCCATACAAAAGCTGGAGGCCCGGAGAAAACGCCAAGATGCCATACAGCTGATGAAGGAGGAGAGAAAGAACCATGGACAAGGAAAAACATCCTTATGCTGATATTATCGACCTCCCCCGCCACGTATCAAGGAAACGCCCGCCCCTTACCATGAGGCAGAGAGCCGCCCAGTTCAGGCCCTTTGAGGCTGTAAGAGGCCATAAGGAGGCCATACTAAAGGTCATCGAGGATAATGAAAAAAAATATGAATAACAGACATTTTAAAAAATGATGAATTTGCAAGGTTTTAGTAATATATACTAATGGTAGGCCAGAAAAGTACCCAGCCTCCTGAGCCTCCATAGGATAAAGAAGGTGAAAGATCAAAAGCAATTCCTCAATCTGCAGCCATAAAGAAAGGAGTGCAAAATTTATATCAGAAACTGTCGTCCACAATGGATCTGTCCGGAATTTCGTTGCGGTGCTGTTTTATAGCTTGGAACCTTTGTGCTTCCAACTCATATCTTTCTACTTCCTGTAAAAACTGTTTTGATAGTTTATTGTCTTGTCCGCTCAAAGAAGGGACAGGAATATGATCTAAAAGCGCATCAAAGAAAGACACTATAGGATTGTTGCCGGTCATATATAAGCCCCCCTCATAAAATATATGAGCTAATTATATCATTGGTTGTAGTTATTGTATAATAAATTATAATTATAGACAAGGACCTAATTCATACACTGCTATCCCTTTTTTAATTTGATATATACTCACTCATAAATTTAATTATACCCAAAAAAATAATCCCACAATTAGCCAAAATCTAACCATAGGATTATCATGAATATCTATTATTTAGCTGGACATTCTAAGATACCGCTTGATGGTACTGGTATCCTGAATAAAAACATAGACTATATCGCCATGAAACCTGTTGTACACCAACCGGCCTGTACACTCTACATCAATTGGTTTTCCCTGTTTGCTCAGAAGCCGGCAATTCACAAAGCCCTCCATGTGGTCATTTAAGCTCTTTTCCCGAAGCTGCTTGCGATATTGCTGAAATACTGCCCGACGAACCCGCGCCCTATCATCAGGATGGACGATGTGGTAAATCTTTTCGTGGGAAAACTTCATAAAATCCTGCATATCATCACAACCTAAGAGGTTTAAAACATCATCATTGGCAAAAACAATCTTACCATTTGTATTAAACTTATAAACGATAATCGCCCCAGGCAGGCCCGTAACGATATCACCGATTTTAAACCCGAGCTGAGTACGGTTGCGGTCCTCCATCCCATCATAATAGAACTGGTAGCCATTCTTATCACTCATTTTAACTGCATAGAGAGCCGCGTCGGCATATTCACGGAGCTTTTGAACATCGTCCGTGTGTGTCGGGTACTCCGCCGCCCCTATGGACAGAGAAACGTGATGCATCTGACCGTCATGCTCAAAATCCACCTTCTGCCGTACAAAGGATTTTAAAAAAGGACGAATCTCATCCAATGATGTATTGGTCAAAAAAATCATAAACTCATCCCCACCATTTCTGGCCAGTATACAGGGTTTAGGGCAGTGCTTTCTTAGTGTATCGGCCACCTTCTTTAACACCATGTCACCAACACTATGCCCAAATACATCATTTATCAGCTTAAAATCATCCACATCCAAGGTCATCAGCACGCAATTCACCGCCGGACACATCTTCAGAAAATCATTAATGGCATTTTCCATACCCCGCAGATTTAACAGCCCCGTCAACGGATCCTGACTGACCTGGGCAGCCGTCCTCTGAATCTGGACATTTGCCCTTCTGGCCTGTCCGACCACAGCCAGCTCGCGATGCACCTGCTCATTAATATCCGTTACCATAAAGACGACCTTGCTGATACCCTTGTCAGCCCCGTCCATCACCGGTACAAAGGTAGCCTCACACCACCCATTGGCAGACGAATAAAAATGACAGCTGACAAAATTCTTTTCCTTCAACCGTTTGTCAAGGGTCGATAAATTTATGAATTTTTTTACAGTCTTCCACGATTTACCACGGGTTAAATTCCAAAAAACATTATATAGGGCTACTTGAGCCTCTTTGGTTCCTTTACATAAAGAATCAATTTTCGCTTGTGACTTAATGGCTTCATAGGTATCCTGCACTAAATCAATAATATGAATAGAAATGTATTTTTGTGAAATTGCATCTAAAATCATTTTATATGAAGCCACATTATTCACTACCTTTCTAAACATTTACTCGTATTATAGTAAAGAAAAAGCTAACAAGCAATTACTTATAATTTATTTTTTAGTAATGCAAGTATGGTCTTATCCGTAGCATTCAATTCCTTGCAAATTACTAAAAAATAGATGTATTATTTTTTTAAAAAATAGTAATATTTTCTCTACATAAACGTATATAGATATGTCATACAAGACAACATGCTTCTTCTCATTCTTTCCCCTGCCTGTATCCTCCAAACACAGGCAGGGGATTTTTCTTTTTTTGTAATATTTACCTTCATGGTCCGTATGTAAGGACAGAAACAAAACAATAAGGGCACAGCCCATATACGAGGGGGTAATCTCATGAATAAGAAACTCGAACTCAAAGAAATGGAATTAGCTCAGGTTGCCGGCGGCCGTCCAAGAATCCGCATCCACGGGCCACGCCGTAAGCCTTTCCAGTTTATCAGAGATATCATTGATATAATTCGGGATATCTCCCAGCCTAAGAAGGATGCCCCACAGCAGGATCCGCATAAAGCTGCATAACACAAAGTTTTATAACGCCCATCTTCTTCCCCTGTCTGGTTCCCCTCTCCATGAAGCAGGCAGGAGATTAACATAAGTGCCCTGGCCAAATAAAAGTCAGGGCACTTTTATTTGGGATAAAAGGAAGCCACCCACAAAAGGTCACCGGTGAAGCCCTGTTTCTTCCCGGCAAAGCCACAGGGATTCAGGTCTACGGGCCATGGTGAATCGGCCTGAGTAATGGTGCTCCCAGTAGTTTTATCTGATGTTCCTGACAATATATTTCTTGGTAGTACACCATAGTCGTACTATATCAGCCACCTTCTTGACAGTATTTTAATTATATTATATAAATCATTTAATACTATTAATATTTTTATATCTTCTGCTTAATAATTATGATATAATTATATCAATCTATTATTCTAATTAATATTTTTCCATTACGCAAAATATGATATAATCGAAGAAAGGATACTGTTTTATCATGGCAACAGAAGAACGACATTATGACCCTACCAATGACTTGCTTTTCAAATTCGTTTTTGGTAACGAAAAGCGAAAACACATTACATTGCAATTTATCAACGATGTAATGGGACTGTCAGGAAACGAAGCCTTCATTGACCTTCGTTTCAAAAATTCAGAGCTACCACCAGAAAAGCAGGGTGACAAGCTGGGCCGCCTTGATGTTTATGCCATTACCAATGACAGACAACGGGTGGATATAGAAATGCAGGCCATCCCTTATTCAAGTATGCCACAACGAACTCTGTTTTATTGGGCTCATTCCTACCTTCAATTCGATGGGCTTAATATCGGCGAGGGATACGACCTATTGCGCCCAGCTATAAACATCAACATAATGCGGAATATTTGCCTACATTATGATATGAACAAAGCCCATTCTGTTTACAGGCTTCTTGAAAAAGATACACACCATTGCCTGACTAAGGATTTAGAAATTCATTTTCTGGAAGTTCCCAAATATAAAAATAAGAATGTAAAAGAGTTCAGCCCCTTAGAGTGCTGGTTTGCCTACTTTGCCAATAAACTAAGCAAAACTGAAAAGGAGGAATTAACCATGCTGAAGCCAGTAATCGGTGATGCCATGGATGCATCAAAGAGATATATTATGGATGATAAAGAATACTGGGCATATTTGAACAGAGAGGCAGCAATTTTGGACTACAACACCGACCGAAGAGCCGCTTTGGCCGAAGGGTATAAAGAAGGCCGCAACGAAGAGCGTGAAGCAACAGCCTTAGATATGCTCAGAGATAACAAACCAATGGAAGAAATTATCAAATACTCCCACTTATCAGAAGAACGCATCAAAGAACTGGCTAAACAATTCAAATAATCACTTGCCAATACCGCCATAGTGGATATTGCTGTGTAAACATCAAAGCTTAGGTCGTATTCCCCACCAGCCCATTCTTGTGAGATAATAACACCAACAAATTCAAGTTTTGCCGAATGGCTTCGTGTTTCGGGAAACCAGCATGACCATGGCTGAATTCTGTGAAGACAGAAATATCAGTTGGCACGCATAACAAATTAGAGCAGTCGACCGGCTGCTTTTTCTTTTGGTTGTTGGGGCATACTATATTTTGACGTTTACTATATTTTGACGTTTACAAAAATCTTTGTGGGTGTACAACCTTATTTTTAGATAAAAAAGAAAAGGGGCTGTCGCATTTGATGTGAACTGCTCCCCGTCAAGAGGACAATAAAATAATATAAAATTTCTTTGGTCGGCAGATTTGAACTGCTCCCCGTCAAGAGGACAATAAAATAATATAAAATTTCTTTGGTCGGCAGATTCGTCTGTCGACCTTTTTATGCGGCTAAATACAAGGTGTGTTTCTCTATCGGCGTCAAGATACCAAGATTACGTTGCAC
>NZ_JAZTZI010000083.1:0-26510 GCF_045637405.1 Anaerovibrio sp. | reverse complement strand
TATATTGATAATCAGGCCAGCCGTTCAATGCGATTGCTGGCGGTGGCTTATGGTGTGGGCCATGTCAATGAAAATGGAGAGGCTGAGACTGATGGCAGTCTGACACTGATTGGAATTATCAGTATTCGTGACAACCTTCGCACCGAAGCTATGGGGGCTATCCGCGAAGTTCAGAATGCCGGAGTACAGGTTGTTATGATTACCGGTGATAAGCGGGAGACTGCTGTGGCCATAGCCAAGGAATCCGGCCTTATTCACTCTGATGATGACGTGGTGCTGACCTCTGGTGAAATGAAAAAAATGTCAGATGATCAGCTGAAGAAAATTTTGCCTCAGCTCCGGGTGGTGGCCAGGGCTCTGCCTACGGACAAGAGCCGTCTGGTAAAGATTGCCCAGGAGCTTGACATGGTGGTAGGCATGACCGGTGATGGGGTGAATGATGCCCCTGCACTTAAAAAAGCAGAAGTTGGCTTCGCCATGGGCAGTGGAACTGAGGTGGCCAAGGAGGCGGGAGATATTACGATTCTTGATGATAACTTCCGTTCTGTAGTTAAGGCAATTTTATATGGTCGCTCCATCTTCAAGAGTATACGGAAGTTCCTTATCTTCCAGCTTACGGTTAATGTGGCGGCTGTACTGGTGTGCTTTTTGGGCCCAATGTTGGGTGAGAATATCGTACTTACAGTTATACAGCTATTGCTGATTAACTTGGCCATGGATACTTTGGCAGCTATTGCATACGGCAGTGAGCCAGCTTTGCAGGAGTATATGCTGGAAAAGCCGGTGGCCCGACAGGAAAATATTGTGACTAAAAAAATGCTTATCCAGGTTATTATTAATGCTTTGGTTATTACGGTGATTTGTCTGAGCATTTTGTTCTTTGAGCCGGTGAGAGCACTTTTTGGTGATGTTACAGTAACCTATTTGAAGTCAGCTCTTTTTGCCACGTTTATGATGGCGATTACTTTTAATGGCTTTAACGCCCGTACGGATCATATTAATGTGTTTGAGCATCTGGGCCGCAATAATACTTTTTTGCTGGTGAGCTTTGCCATATTTGCCATGCAATGGCTATTTGTGGAATTTGGGGGCGAGGTTTTAAGCGTTGAACCACTTTCCCTGAAAACATGGCTTATATGTGCCTTTATGGCAATATTGGTCATACCAGTAGACGTTATAAGAAGGATAATAATGAGATAGTAGGTATGCCTATAGTGGTATAGTAATATCACCATAGGCATATTTTGTAATAATTGTCATACAAATATACCCTTTTCGCATTGACAATTAATATATAACGATTTAGAATGAGATTAAATTGAATAGAGTGAGGACAGGTGTCTGTATATCAGACTTAATAGAGAATCCGGTATAAGCCGGAGCGGTCCCGCCACTGTAATGGGGAGCGAGGTACAATTATGTCACTGGGTTACGGGTAATGTAATCTGGGAAGGCGTACCAAGCATTGATCCAGAGCCAGGAGAACTGCCTGTTTTATCATTTCCGTTAGCGATATTCAAAGGGCTGCCAGCAACCCTTTGATAAAAACTGCTTGTACCTGCGAGCGATGGGTAGGGGATGGAACTATGATGGATGGAATATCTGGTCTCAATCTCCGACTTATTTATTTAAGTCGGTTTTTTATTTTATGGGGCACTATTCACACCATCTTCTCCATCTGCACACTCTAGGCAGATGGTTTTTTTATGACTTTGTGTGAAGGAGGTAAATTCAATGAATGAGGAGAAAAGCGGTCAGGCCCAAGAAGAGCTGGATCTTCAGGCCATTTTGAAAAAGGCTGAGCAGGTAACTGATTTTCCTGACGTGCCTTTGGATGAATTCACACCGCCTACTTATGATGAGTGGAAGGAAGCATGCATTGCCCTGTTAAAGGGTGCTCCATTCGAAAAGAAAATGTATACGAAAACCTATGAAGGAATTACATTTTCTCCAATGTATTTCAGGAAGGATACTGACCCTATCCTGCCAAAGAAATCCTTCCCTGGTATGGATGATTTTATGAGGGGTGCAAAGCCAAACGGCTACATAGAATCTCCATGGGGTATCGCTCAGGCCTGTGATGAAACAATGCCTAAGGAGAATAATGAACTTCTGAAGCATGAAATTGACAGGGGGTCAACAATTTATAATATAACTCTCGACAAGGCTACTATTTCCTGTAAGGATGCCAGGGAAACAGATAAGCCAGGTGATGAGGGTTGCAGTGTAACCACACTGCAGGATGTTCATGATTTGTTGGATGGATTGAAGCTGGAAAAATATCCAATCTATATTTATGCCGGAGCATCTGCTGTTCCTATGCTGTCCATGGTGGCAGCTGATTTAAAGTCAAGTGGCCAGCCAACTAGTATTCTTAAAGGTATTATCGGTGCTAATCCAGTGGGAGAACTGGTGGCAAACGGTAAAAACAAACAGTCTTTGGCAAAGCTCTATGACGAGGCCTATGAAGCTGCCAAGTGGGCTATTAAAAATGCTCCTGATGTAAAGACTTGCTTTGTAAAGAGTGATGTGTTCAGCAATGGCGGCGCCAATGATATTCAGGAGGTTGCTTACAGTCTGGCTGTAGCCACTGATTATATCAGGGCAATGCTGGAGCGGGGGCTTACTGTAGACGAGGCAGCTGGGCAGGTGGCCTTCGAGTTCTCCATGGGTGCCAACTTCTTTATGCAGATTGCCAAGCTGAGAGCGGTACGTCCAATATGGTCTCAGATTATAGAGGCCTTTGGAGGCAGTGCTGAAGTACAGAAGATGTACGTTCATGCCCGTCCGGCCCGCTTCTTCAAGACTGTATACGACCCTTATGTAAATATGCTGCGTAATACCTCAGAGATTTTCTCAGGAGTTGTAGGTGGATTGGATTCTTTTGAAAATCCTCCATTTGATGAGGTTATCCGCAAGGGTGATGAATTCTCCCGTCGTATTGCCAGAAATGTTCAGATAATGCTTCAGGAGGAGTTCGGCTTACTTCAGCCAATCGATCCTGCAGGCGGCTCCTGGGCTGTTGAGACCCTCACCAAGCAGGTGAAGGAAAAGATTTGGGATGAATTTAAGGTGATTGAAACCAAAGGTGGCATTGTTGAGGCTCTGAAGGAGGGTTATCCTCAGGAGCAGATTAGCCTTATTTTGGCCGAGCGCTTCAAGAAGCTGGAACTTCGTCGTGACCGCATTGTTGGCTCCAATATGTATCCTAATATGACAGAGGTGCGCCTTGATCCTAGACCAGAGGATTTTGGGGAGAACAAGAAGCTGCGTTCAGAGGAAATATCATCATATCTTGATGATATCGACGCTAAATTCTGTAATGAGGCCCTGTCCAAGATTAAGGATGAAAAGGGTTCCATGGATTCTGTTATCGCGGCAGCCAAGGCTGGTGCAACCATTGAGCAGCTGAGAAGTGCCATAACTTGTCCAAAATGCGCCGAAAACGCAGAGGAAATTGAAAAAATAGAAAGACATCGCTGGAGCGAGCGTTATGAGGCTCTTCGCATGGTGACAGAGGCCTATAAGGAAAAGAATGATGATAATGTTAAGATTTTCCTTGCTAATATGGGCCCTATTCCACAGCACAAGGCAAGAGCAGACTTTACCACTGGCTTCTTGCAGGTTGGTGCTTTTGAGGTTCTGGGTAATAACGGCTTCCCTACTGAAGAAGAGGCCGCTGCTGCTGCCAAGGAATCCGGAGCGGATGCAGTGGTTATCTGCTCAACAGATGCAACCTATCCTGATATTGTGCCTAAGCTGGCTCCTATGCTCCATGAGGCGTTGCCAAATGCCACTGTATTCCTGGCAGGCGAGGCCCCTAAGGACCTTAAGGAAACTTATGATAATGCCGGAATTGATAAGTATATTTCTGTCAAGGCAAATTGTTATGAAATCCTGCAGGCACTGCAGAAGAAGAAAGGGATGATTGAGTGATGGCTTCTTTTAACAATCCTGATTTTACCAGCATGAATCTGAAAGAAGCTCCAGAGAGAAGCCCTGAAGAATGGCGTAAGCTGTTTGAGGACGCTGCCGGTGCCAATTTCGACAAGCTGACTGGCAAAACTATGGAGCATATTCCTATAAAACCGCTGTATAACTATGATGAATATGAGCATATGAATCATCTGGACTTCGCCTCCGGTATTCCACCATGTCTTCGTGGCCCATATTCCACTATGTATGTATTCCGTCCTTGGACCGTTCGCCAGTACGCCGGCTTCTCCACTGCCGAGGAATCCAACGCCTTCTACAGAAGAAACCTGGCTGCCGGTCAGAAGGGTCTGTCCATAGCCTTTGATCTTCCAACTCATCGTGGCTATGACTCTGATAACCCACGAGTTTTGGGCGATGTTGGTAAGGCCGGCGTTGCTATTGACTCTATTTTGGATATGCGAATTCTGTTCAGCGGCATTCCACTTGATCAGATGTCTGTATCCATGACCATGAATGGTGCGGTACTGCCAATTTTGGCCTTCTATATCCTTTCCGGTGAGGAGCAGGGGGTAGATAAGAGCGTAATGGCTGGTACAATTCAGAATGATATTCTGAAGGAGTTCATGGTTCGTAACACATATATTTACCCACCAGAAATGTCCATGCGTATTATTGGTGATATTTTTGAATATACCACCAAATACATGCCTAAGTTCAACAGTATTTCCATTTCCGGCTACCATATGCAGGAGGCTGGTGCTACTGCTGATATTGAATTGGGTTATACATTGGCTGATGGCCTTGAATATATCCGTACCGGTGTGGCCGCTGGTCTGCCGGTAGATGCCTTTGCTAAGCGTCTCTCCTTCTTCTGGGCTATTGGTAAGAATTACTTTATGGAGGTTGCCAAGATGCGTGCGGCCCGTGTGCTCTGGGCAAAGATCGTTAAGTCTTTTGGGGCTACCAACGATAAGTCCATGGCACTTAGAACCCACAGTCAGACCTCCGGTTGGTCACTTACTGCCCAGGATCCATTTAACAATGTATCCCGTACATTGATGGAGGCTATGGGTGCAGCCCTTGGTCATACTCAGTCCCTCCATACCAATGCGTTGGATGAGGCCATTGCTTTGCCGACTGACTTCTCCGCTCGCATTGCCCGTAATACACAGCTTTACATTCAGGATGAGACCAGCGTATGTAAGATCATTGACCCATGGGGCGGCTCTTACTATGTGGAGGCTCTCACTAATGAAATTATCCGTCGCGCATGGGCTCATATTCAGGAGGTTGAGGCTCTGGGTGGTATGGCTAAGGCTATTAACAGCGGTCTTCCTAAGATGCGTATTGAGGAGGCTGCTGCCCGCCGTCAGGCCCAGATTGACTCTGGTAATGAATCCATTGTTGGTCTGAATCGTTTCCGTCTGGAAAAGGAAGACCCACTGGAGATTTTGGCAATTGATAATACCGCTGTACGTCAGGCCCAGATTGAGCGTTTGGAAAAGCTCCGTGCTGAGCGTAATGATGACGACGTTCGCCGTTGCCTTGAGGGGATTACCAAGGCTGCAGAGTCCCGTGATAATGGTAATCTTCTTGAGGCTGCTGTTGATGCGGCACGCGCCCATGCTTCATTGGGTGAAATTTCCGATGCCGTTGAGAAGGTATCAGGCAGATTCCAGGCTGTTATCCATACTATTTCCGGCGTTTATTCTTCTGAGTTTACCGATAAGAGTGCTTTGGAGAAGGCCCGTGAAATGGCTGATGAATTTGAAAATCTTACTGGTCGCCGTCCAAGAATATTCGTGGCCAAGATGGGCCAGGATGGTCATGACAGAGGCCAGAAGGTTATAGCTTCTTCCTTTGCCGATATGGGCTGGGATGTTGATGTAGGTCCTCTTTTCCAAACCCCGGAGGAAACTGCACAGGATGCCGTCGATAATGATGTTCACATGGTTGGGTTCAGTTCTTTGGCCGCTGGTCATAATACTCTCCTTCCACAGCTGGTTCAGGAGCTGGAAAAACTGGGCCGTGATGATATCATGGTTTGTATCGGCGGCGTTATCCCAGTACAGGATTATGATTTCTTGTACGAAAGCGGAGCAGTGGCCATCTTTGCACCAGGAACAAATATTCCTGAGGCTGGTATTAAGCTGCTGACCCTTTTGATTGAACGCGCTAAGGAAGATTTAGCAGAGGAGTAATGGTGACGAGTTATGGCAAAATACACCACTTCAAAACCAAGCTGGGTTCCTGATGAGCCCAATGAAAAGTTCGCTTGTAGTGTAATGGGCGGCATAGAGGGGATAAAGGACACCACCGTTGGTAATATCAACCCTAATTTATTAAGTGGTAAGACAAAACCAAAACGGCGGCTGGTCTTAAGTGAGGATGATTATGTCAATGGGGTCCTTAAAGGGGATCGTATGACATTATCCCGGGCTATAACTCTCATTGAAAGTAATAATTCCAAGCATTTTGCCAAGGCACAGCGAGTTTTACAAAGGCTTTTACCACATACAGGAAAGGCACTTAGAATAGGTATTACAGGTGTGCCGGGAGCTGGCAAGAGTACCATTATCGAAGCCTTCGGTAATATGCTCTGTGATGCTGGCCATAGAGTGGCTGTCTTGTCCGTTGACCCTACCAGCTCTGTTACCAAGGGCTCAATATTGGGCGACAAAACAAGAATGGGCACACTTTCCCGTCGTCAGGAGGCCTTTATAAGGCCTTCTCCTGCGGGGGGGACATTGGGCGGCGTTGCCAGAAAAAGTCGTGAGACTATGCTGATGTGCGAAGCTGCAGGCTATGATATTATTCTTATTGAAACTGTTGGTGTAGGCCAATCTGAAACGACAGTACGCTCCATGGTGGATTTTTTCATGCTGGTGGTGCTGACAGGAGCTGGTGATGACCTGCAGGGGATCAAGAAGGGTATCATGGAGCTGGCAGATGCTATAGTTATTAATAAGGCAGACGGAGATAATCTCCTGAAGGCCAAGGTGGCCAGAGCAGAATACGAGCGGATGATTGAATACATCCGTCCAGCAACAGAGGGCTGGCCAACTCACGCTTATATGTGTTCAGCTTATACAAAGTATGGTATACCAGAGCTTTGGAAGGTGATCCAGGCCTTTAAGGAAATGACGACTGAAAGCGGTGTGTTTAATAAACGACGCAACCGTCAGCTATTGGAATGGATGTACAGTATGATTGATGAACACCTTCATAGTTTATTCTTTGATGACCCAGTGATAACTGGCAGGATGCCGGAGGTTAAGGATGCTGTCCTCAACGGAGTAATTTCACCTACTCAGGCGGTGAAGGAGCTTGTTAATATGTTTGATGTGGATATGGCAGCCCGTCGTCAGGTGGATATATTCCATCCGGAAGCCGAGGTGAAATCGTAAATGTATACCAAAAAAATTTATTTCTCCGGTGGCAGCTTTCATGATTTACAGGCAGTTTTTAAAGAATTGTCAGGTGTTATCAATGTGAGGTGCGGTTATATTAATCCAGCCTTAACTTCTGTGGATTATGAATCTGTGACAACTGGGCGCGTGGATGCTATGATAGGCATTTGCGTGGAATATAATCCAAAGAAGACAGACGTTTCTTATTTGCTGGACATTCTTTTTTCTGTTACTGATCCCTACAGTGAAAACCGTCAGGGGGATTTAATTGGTCCGATGTTTAAGTGTGGAGTATACTACAACACTCCTGAAGATTTACCCCAAATACAGCTTCATCTAAACTTCATGGCCAATAGAACCAACCCACCGGCAGTAGCCGGGAGTAATCTGACGATTAACGACCCGGTAAGCGATCAGAAGCAAAGGCGAAAATTGTTTGTTAAATCCGAAGAAATAAAGACGTTTGTGGAGGCTGAGGAGACACATCAGGACTATTTGGAGAAGAATCCGAATGCTCCAAGGCAAATTGATATCCAAAGGTTCAAGGAGTATATTAATCCTTAAACAATAGCTGAATATTTCTTGAATAAAAAAGAGCGACTGCTGCGGCAATCGCTCTTTTTTACTTACTATCAACACCATAAAAATAGTTGACTTGAATATCTATAGCTCGTTGATGTTCTGGTTTTAGATGGCGGTATTTTTGGATAAGAACAGATTCCTGTTCTGTGAAAAAAGCTGTGTCACGAGACGAAATTACATCATATAGGACTGTATCGTCATGCTCTTTAATACAACCAACTGAGTTCTTTTCATTTTGTTCGACAGTTTGAGTCCGTCCGAGAAGATAATCAGTAGATACTTGAAAAAAATCCGCAAGCTTAGGAAGGTTTTGTTTTATACTGCCCCCATGCTCATATTTTACATATGTGGTGCGGTCAATGCCTAAAGCTTTAGCAATCTCAGTTTGGGACATATTGCGCGCCAAACGCAATTCCTGAAGAATATGTGCAGTTTTCATACGGTCACTTCCTTTTCCCTACCAATTATAAGTTAAAGGAGGTGATGATAATAGCTGTGAAATTATGACACAAGCAATTGAATAATGTGAAATGAATGCACAAATAAAAATGAATTGGTGAAATATTCTTAAGATTAGCAATATAACATACGATATAACATGTATAGCCTACCTAATTATGTAGACTAGTTATGTCTAAAATAGTGAAGAAAATGAACATTATGGTAATGTAAGTGAAGCATTATCACACAAACAATAAAAATAGGAGGGAGCTAAGTTATGGAGTTTAAGTTGCCAAAACGATTTTTTGGCATAGTAATAATCTTCGTTGGCAGCGTATTTTTGGTGACAAATGCATGTATGGCTCAGGAGGTTACAGTAACTGGAATGGGGTATGACAGAGAAAATGCACTGCGGGATGCAACTAGACAGGCTGTGGAACAAGTGGTGGGTACATTTATTGATTCCCAAACGGTAATGAAGAATCTAACAATACAGTTAGATGAAGTATATAAAAAATCACAAGGGTTTGTGAAGCATGTAACTGTGTTGGCGGAAGATAGGCTTGATGATTCTACTTATAGAGTAAAGGCTATTGTGGAGGTGGATACAAATCCTGACGCTAAATTAATGGACTCGTTGACCATGATACTGCGTTTAAATGATCCACGTATTGTAGTCGCAGTATTAGAAAAAGATGATGAAGGACATATAAAACGGCTCGAGACTGCTGAAAGTACCTTAAATAATCGTTTATTGCAGGAAGGTTTTTCCCATGTATTGGATATTGCCCAAGTGGCAGATACTCATGATGCCCCTCTTCTAAAAAATATATATGAAGGAAAACGGGGGGAGCTTTTGGGGGAGGCTGATCATGCAGCGGATTATTTGGTCATTGGTACCAGCACCAGAGACACTACTACTGTATCGATTCCAAATTATAAAGAAAGCGGGATGCTGGAAACCTCTATCATAAACGTTAAGGCTGATTTAAAGGTGGATGTTATCAGCTATAGCTCAGGTAAAATCGTGGGGACTTTTGTGGCTCAAGGTATAGGAGTGGACAACAATTCAAATAGAGCTGGCAATAAAGCTGAAAAATCAGCAGCAGAACAGGCTGCCATAAAAATTATAGAAATATTTAAAGGACATGGAGCGAAGTCTGTTATAGGGATGGAATTTATTTTAACCTCCGAAGGGGAAAAAGGACTCCAAAAGGTAATACGCTCTTTGTATTCTCTGGGCTGTGTTGACAATATTTATATCAGAGAGGAAAGCAACAATAAGGCTGTTTTGGATATTGAATCGTCTCAAAAACCTCATGAGATAGTTAGGCAACTTAGAAATACAGTATCTTATGGAATTGCTGTAGAAAATATTACAAGTGAAAGTTGTCAGCTGAGGATTACTGGGGAGGGGGAAGCGGAATGAGAAAATTAATTTGCTTATTATTGATGTTGGGATTGCTTGGTACTGGTACGGGTTATTGTGCTTCACTTCAGGATTATCCCAATATTGCTGTGTTACCTTATGCCAATAAAGCCGCTGTATCTAAGCAGTTATCCCTGGCGGATGCTTCTCTGGTATCAGAATTTGTTATTGAACAACTCTTGGATTCTGAGCGATTTAATGTAATTGAGCGCGAAATGCTGGAAGCGATTATGAAAGAACATAGCTTTAATATGTCGGGAATGGTTGACCCATTGACTGCTGTACAAATAGGAAAGTTAGCGGGCGTGAAATATTTGGTGGCCGGTAGTGTAACGGGACTAAGTACTAAAAGCAGTGGTGCATCATATTCAGATACAAGAGTTGGTGGAGGTGGTTTTAATATCAATACGGTTATTGCCAATGTGTCTGCCCGGTTTATTGATGTTGAAACTGGACGTATAGTCCTGGCAGCTAGTGGTACAGGAGAATCAGCCAGCACCAACATGGAGTTTAAGTTGCGTAGCACCAAGCAGGAAACGGCTTCTGATGGTTATGATTATGCCTATAACGATGTCGGAACATATACTAACGATGGATATATAGATGATGTAAGCGGGGACATAGGCACAGATACGGAAATGGTCGATAGTGATACGGAAGCATACCCAGACGATGCGGAAATGACAGAAAGTCAGGAACTACCTGTAGCTGATAATTATGTGCAGGATAACATGAGTGTAAGTATGCCTGCAACAACAGATACAACCAGAACTGTAGTAACGCGGGAAAGAAAGATTGTCATTGGGACCAAATCTTTTAGCCAGGTGCAGGTTCGTAATGCTTTATATAAGGCTGTAGGAGATCTTATTTATAATAAAAATTTCGGTCTGTTAGCCAAGATGGATGGCAAGGGCAAGCGGAGAAAGGTTTAGGAGGCGGTAAGCAATGCATACATTTTTTAAATATGCAGCTTTACTGGTGTGGATTTTTGTGTTTTGGGCACCACATGCTGAAGCGGTTTTTCTCATGGAAAAACCTACTGTGGCTGTTATGGATTTTGGTCATCATGTGGGGGCGGCAACGGAAGATATTGTCCTTGACAATGCGGAAAAAATTTCTTCAGATTACATCATTGAGGCACTGGTAGAAAGTGGCAGATATGATGTGGTAGACAAGTATATGCTGGCAGAAAAGCTTGCGGAAGCAAATTTGAAAACTACCGGGATTATTGACCCAGATACAGCTAAACAAATCGGTGAAATACTAGGAGTTCGCTATATTATTTATGGCAATGTAAATGACGTCACTGGCAGCAGTACAGGCTTGCAGATTTATAGTGTGGGGGCAGATGTAAATACTGTCAAGGCACATATTATTGCCCGTATGATGGATGTCAATACGGGAGATATAGTAATGGCTGCCAAGGGAGAAGGGAAGTCTAAAAGCTCCTTTGCTAAAGCTGGCAAGGAAAATACCGGGTATATTACCGTGGGCACTACTCAAATATCTCAGGTGAGTGTACATAATTCCATAAAAAAGGCAGCCTATGCCATGGTTGATAAATTGACGGAGCGTCTTTTTGGCGTTAGGCCATTTGCTGGGGAAACGGATGATAACTAGCCTTCCACTCTGGGGAAGCACCCAAGGGTACTAGGGCAGAACCCGTCGGTGGCAGCCTATAGGTTGACGGATGAGGTTTGTTGCTGTGTTCTTTATTACATAATATTACGAAACTGGGAGGGTAAGTTTATGAAGAAAAATGGTTGGAAAAATTTACTGTTTGCAGGTTTGGTTAGTAGTAGTCTATTTTTCGGCAGTACAGTTGAGGCAGGAGTAGTGACGGATAGATTGCCTTTGCAGTGCTATGCAGATCATCAGGTAAATACCTACAATTCGCCGGGAGCCCCAAAACGAGCTGGTTATATTTCGGCCAATGTAGACTTGATACAGATAACTCAGGTGCGTGGGGACGGCTGGTGCTATGGCAGTTATCCGGGAGCCAGAGGGAAAAGAGTATCAAGATGGTTCAGAATAACAGATGTATGTGCAGATGCTGGATATACAAATCGTTCTGTAAATGTAAAAGGAAAACAGACTGTTTATCGTACCAGTAGTGGTGGAACTACTTTAGGTAGTGTGTCTAATAATGAAGGCGTCATTGTAGTAGCAGATAATGGCAGCCGGGCTCAGATAGTCTATAGATTAGATAATGGAAGCGGTTACAAGCTGGGCTGGGTGCCAAGCTCATCGGTGCAGCCACCAGTACAAAGCCATAATCCTGAAGGATATTTTGATATAGGTGTAAGTAATAAAGCTAATAATTTGACTGTACAAGGTTGGGCATTTGATAGAGATAATGTGAACGAAAAACTTAGAATACATGTTTACATTGGTGGAGGTGCCGGTTCTGGTGCGGAGGGACATGAAATAGTTGCCAATAAACGACGTGCTGATGTTCAGACAGGTTTTGCACGGCGTGATGGTATAAATGTTGGCGAATACCATGGATTTGATGAAACAATTTCAACAAATCGGACAGGACGACAAGAGGTTTATGTATATGCCATAAATGTAGGTGGCGGTGGAAATGTTGAATTAGGACATAAAACTGTAGATATAAACAGTGTCAATGAACAGGATGGTTATATAAAGACCAACGGTGCAAGAGTGAATTTAAGAGGTACACCTAATGGAACCATAATAGATAAAATTAATAATGGTACAGCAGTAAAAATTTTGGCACACAACAATCCTAGTGGCTGGTCTAAGATTAAATATAACGGCAGAGAGGGATATGCATCTAGTCAGTATGTTGTGATAGATAATATATCTCATACACCTGTCAATAATAGTATTTTAAATGTTATGCTACTAAAGCAGACTGATTCAAGATGGAAAAATACGAAAATCGGTACTAAAACGATAGGTGCTGTTGGTTGTATGGTTACTTCATTGACAATGAAATACAATTATCACAACCACACTAATATAACACCTGCGGATATGGTAAAAAAATTGAAGTTTAGTAATAATGATTTGCTTTGGTCAAGTGTAGATTCTTTAGGATATACAAAAGAATTGGTAACCAACAAGCCTGCTTTAAATAATATATGGATGAGTAAGATATATTCACAATTAAAAAATGGTAAACCGGTAATAGTAGGAGCGTATCGAGGCAGCGGTCAGCATTGGATCGTTGTAAAGGGGTACAACGGAAGTCAAACGAATAATTTTAATGCAAGTAATTTCTCGATAAATGATCCAATGAATTCATTTACCAATTTACAGCAGTTTATTAACAGATATAACAACGGGCTTAGGGGAATAGTATATTGATGTGCGAATATCAGTGAAATAATGAGAGGAGTTTTTTGATATGTTTAAGAAGTTGTTAGTTAACCGCAGTACAAGGATCATCCGTCAGCCATAGGGTTGCCACAGATGGGCTATGCCTTAGTACCCTTGGGGCTTCACTATAGGGGAAGGCAAAAATTGTATGTGATTTGTCACAGCTGGCCGGTTACAATATTCATTATGATTAGTAGCTAAAAGTTTTAGTCAAAGGGGGTATATTTATGCTTAAAAAAGGGATTGGCATATTTTTAGCTGCAAGTATCTTGATGGGGCCAATGGTAAATGACTGTGAAGCAGGAAGTAATATATGGAACGATATTGGAAAATTTTTTTCCTCTGGAAGCAATAGCTCTAATCGTAGTTCATCCCGTCAGCAATCAGATCCCGCTCCAAAACAAATTGAATTCAATTTAGATGGAAGATATTCAAGAATTCAATTTGATAATACAGTATTCCAAAAAACATCATTTGTTTCTGAGCATTATTTTACAGTTGATAAGCCATCGGAAGTTGACCTTCATTTTATTGGACATACACATAGATATTTTTATTTTTATGTTTTTGATTCTGACCAAAACAAATTAGGCTCGCAAGCGGGGGTGCTGGAGAATTCTGATGACAAAACACTGATTTTAAGACCTGGCCGGTATGTTATCAAAACAAAAGTGGACCACAATAATGGCCAAAATAAAAAAGATATAGATTATGAAGTGAAAGGGACTATGCGTAATATACCAGTTACAGTAGATGTTCCTAATTACAGTCGACATGACGCAGTGGGATTGTTTTTTGGTGAGGAAACTGTAGATTATATGCCAGTATATGATAATGATGAACAAGATCAGAAGTATTACAAAATTGTGCTTCAGACCCCTACGACTATCAACATATTAATAGACAAATTATCAAAAAAGTGCAGTGTGTATTTTGAATTGTTAGATGAAGATGAACGGCTTATAGATTATTTGAACGATTTTAGAGATAATCATTTGATTTACTCAAAAGCATTAAATGCTGGAACCTATTACCTGAAAGTAAAAAGGGCAGGAACTACCCGTGAGAATGATGGAGCATATTCCATACGTATAAAATAAATTGTATATTGGGCTCCTGAATATGTCTATGCCCTGTGAATATGTAGTTCTACTAAGAGAAGATCGTTCTTCAACCATAAGGTAATAATATGAACGAGTGATTGCTTTTGACGAATTTGTTTAATGATCTCAATCGGTCCGTTGTGATTTGCGGTAGTATGAATATTTTCAGTTTCAATTTTATTTCCCTTTCGTTTATTAATAGACATTACCTATTTTCACAACAGGCCGGTTGCAATATTTTGTGAGGTGAACAAATTATGCGAAAAATAATTATTATGGCATGTATGATGTATTTAGTGCTGATGTGTAGCAGTGCTTTGGCGGCTACCTCGGTGAATGTTAATCAGGAATCACATGCTGGAATTGATTGGGATAGAGGCAGTGATTCGGATATTACGGCTATAGGTATTAGTTTGCCGGACAGCCGTGGGATGGCTTTGGCCCGTGAGGCAGCTATTATGGCGGCACAGCGAAATCTGGTCAGCTATGCCCAAGGCTTGCAGATAAATTCTGAAACCACCATGCGGGACTTGATAATCGAAAGTGACGTAGTAAATCGTAAGATAACTGGTGTTTTGCGTGGGGCGAAAATAATAGAAGAAAATGCTACACCAGAAGGAGGATATTACGTAAAAATGCGGGTACCTCTTTATGGAGCCAGTGGCAGTATAGCATCGGCGGTTATACCAGCATTACAACCGGAACAGCCTACACCTTTTGCCAAGGCTAATGACAGCAACTTTGAAGATTTTGATATTCCGGCTGGTGGATACACCGGTGTGATAATCGATGCCTCTGGCATGGGGGTGGAGCCAACTTTTGCCCCTGCGGTGTATGACGAAAGCGGTCGGGTTGTGTACGGTGTTGAAAACCTACAGCCTGAGACGGTTATCAATAAAGGAATGGTTGGCTATAGTCATAGTACAAGTGAAGGTGTTGACCGAGCTGGTGATAATCCATTGGTTGTAAAGGCTCTAGAAGCTCGCGATGGCAATAGTACTGTAAATGCAGTAAATGTTGTAGTATCCGCCGAGGATGCAGATAAAATCCTGCTGGCGAATGAATCATCCCATATGCTGGACCGTTGTGCAGTGGTATTTGTTAGATAAATGAAAGAATGAAATGGTAAGGGCATTGTAATGCATAATATGTGTTGCCATGCCCTATATCTTCATTTTAGGGGGGCTGGAACATGAATATTAAAAAGATTTCTGTCGTAATGCTACTGATGTCTGCTTTGAATATGCCAGTACATGCTGAACAACCAGCAGCAGAAGAATATCGGCAGATGTTTCAATCTGGTACATATTATCTTGAGTATAGCATCAGGGATTATGATGAGATCAGACGTGGTTATAGTAGGGATGAAAAAAAGCTTAATCCTGGTGTGGATGATGATAGAGAAGAGATGGGGCTGTTGATCACAGCAAAAGGATCATCCGTTGGATTTTTAGGATCAAGTTCAATGTTACCAATTGGTACGGGGGTTACATATGCGGTTGCCAATGAAGGAAACTATCGGATACAGAGTTTCAAAAAAATAGTAAAGAATCATGGGTTCTCTTTTTGGGGGATTGAAATAGGTAGTAGTCAGAAAGCTAACATAATACCAAGATTAATGTATCGAGATGGAAAGTACTATCGTTTTTCTGCTGGAATGGGGATGGCAGGGGTTACAATGCTTGATGGCGATTTAAAGGATAATCAGGCAATTGTGCTTTCTGAAAATGATATGAATTCTCCGGAATTGGATCTTGGGGAGGGGTGGGCGACTATTCGTGCTGAAATGGCCATTCCAATAGAATTTACAATTTTTGATTATAAAGATCCATTTGTGGACAATATAAACACGGTGGAAATACCTACATATAAAGAGAGTATGGAATGCAGCATAGGTAAAAATACATATGAGTGTGACAAATACATAGCTAAAGAACAGACTGGCACTACTGAAAGTCTATCAGAGGTTGCTTATTATGCCATGTATACCGAAGGTAAACTGGCTTTAATACAGAAATATCGTATGTCTGGTGGAGAGGAAGAAATAATGGAAGAGATTTTTGTTCGTGATATATCGCCTGAACTGCCAGATGGTTCATTTAAGTTTAATAGACCAATTCCAGTATTTGCGGCTGGGATGGGTGATGTAAATGACTTCTTGGGAATACCGGTACAGGTTGGAACTTTGGGAGGGAATTGAAAATGATAGCATTAAATAAAAGCTTTTTGGAAATAGTAATGGCTTGTCTCATTTTGTTTGGTATGGCAGCGGTGTCATGCGAAGCTGGTTCTTTGGATAAGTATCATGATATATTTGCAAGCAGAAGCTATACTTTTAAATTTAGAACAGTGAGTAATAGTAGTTTGAGGCTAATTACAAATGACGCATCATCTGCAAATCAATTTGGGGGCGGTGGATTTGATCCCGATGCAGATAATCGAGTTACACGGGAAATGAAAAAGGAATACCAGAAGCTGGCAAAAGAGAAAGCGGCTGATTTGTGCGATGTAATCGTTATGGATGGAGATAACCGTTATACAGAAATTTCTGGTAAATGCAAACTAATAAAGGACGGTGAGGTATTTACCTATATGCATAATTTTCTCGATGGTTCATATTTTGGTGGTCGCATGTCTAAGCGGGGGTATTTCCATAAGGATGAAATTTCTCCGGGAGTAAATAATTGGATGACATATGATAATAGGAAGGGGTATGGGAAAAAAATAACATCAAAGGACGACATTGAAGATGTAGGTAGTCCCATGCTGATGAAACTGTTGGCTGTAATATATCCTATAAGTAATGCCAATGTGGAGCTTCCTGAATATAGTTTTGTAACCTACGGTCAATCTGATGATGGGAGCGTATATGAAGATTATTCTGGCGAAGATATTAGCAGAAAGCATGTTGTTCGATGTTATTTCAAAAATGATGAACTGGTAAAAATGGCGTATGCTTCATATCCACATCACACGGATAATCCAAGTGATGATATAGAAAAGTATGTTATTGAAATCAAGGAATTATCAAACCTTCCAGATAAACAGTATTTTGCATTGCCATCGGGATTGAAGGTAGTTAGAGAATAAGGAGGTCAGCATGTCATGAAAAAGGCAGTTATCCTAATGATTACGGCTATAATGTTGGCTTGTGTGGAATTATCTTCTGTACCTGCCTTGGCTCAAAGGATAGAAAATACACATTCTTGTGTGTTGATGAAATTTGTTAATAAAACGAGATTTAAAAAGCTGGCACCAGAAGAAAAATTATCCGATTTGGTAATGGAAAAATTGGTAGCAAGTGGAAAATTTAATTTGAAAGAAATTCGCCCTATAGATGCTGTGGTAGAGAACGAATTATATAATGCCAACACACGCTCTGAGAGGTTGGTTAATGAGGCAAAACGGGGAAACTATGATGCATTATTTGAGAATGAACAGGCTGTTTCTATATTGGAAGCTTATCAAGGCCAAATTATTTCACCGGAGCAGACAGCAGCGATAGGAAAAAAGCATGGGGCTGAATATTTGATACAAGGAACAATTCTAAATGTATCCATGGGAAAAACTGAAGATAGGTCGACTTCTGTTACATCGGGATTTGCTGGTATTATGGCAGGTGTCTGGGGCGGAGATACAGGTCGCAGGGTAGCTGGCGTGTTATGTGATACGAAGAAAATCTATTCTGGTTCCAACATACAATGTGAGCTCCGTGTTATAAAAGCCGCCAATGGAGAGATAGTTTGGCATGATATGATTACTGCTGCCAGCAAACAGGAGAAAATAAAGATAGCAGACCTAGCATCTGCCGGAACGGATGAACTTAGCATGAATCTTTACGAAATGGCCTTAGACCAGGCCGCACAAAAAATAGTCGATGAGCTTCTTGCGGATGTGGATGAGGGAGAGGTATTTTAAGAAGGTTCAGTGTAGAACAGGTGGTGCATGAAGAATGAAAATTATTATGAAGTTGCTTATATGCCTTACTGTGTTTATGACATGTTCTGTAGGTGAAGCGGTTGGCATAAGTCCAAATGTGGACATGTATTATTGGAAATTTCAGTATACATGGAATGATGGCGACTTTGGGAAAGGGACAAATCGCGACGGAGATGCGTTTATTTGCAAGTGGGAGGATAATAAACGCTCTTTATAGTAGAAAAAGTATTGCCATAGTTAGGTGGTGGATTTAACATGAAAATAGCCTTCGAAATAATTGCTGGCATACTCATTGGCTTTATTACAATGTATAGTAGTGCTTTTGCTATGTCTTTTTCTGAACCTATTGAGATTGGTTCCTTTAGATTGCAACAGGCTGGTCCTGAAGCAGGAGGATATGTAATTAAAGGGGCTACTGAAAATAATGGCGAATATTTCACCAAATATAACCCAAACAATAAGTTATCATTTTCCAGAGGTGTTGCCAAATATGGAACAGATGACAAGGCATTGTATATACATTATGCCCAAAATACTTATCACGCAGTTGCGAAAGTTGGCGGTAAAAATGTAAGCAATACATTTGAGGTCGCAGATTTAACTCAAGATATTTATAAGATAGAGAGCGATGAGGGGCAGGTTATTTATGCGTTACTGTTTTGGTACGGGCCGGAACGAAATTATACAATAATTGGCTGTCAGCCTGATGGAAAATTTGTAAGGTATGTAGATACAGCAGAAATTACAAAAAGATATTTTGGCTGGAACAAGGAAGGAGCAGCGCCAATTGTATATGAAAAGCTTGCTGTAAAAGGAGATACCATTACACTTTATTATGCGTCACATCTTTCGAAATATAATCCTGGTGAGTTCAGATTTAAATGGGATGATAAGGCACAGTGGTTTAGTGTGGAACAGGTGGTGTATTAATGATTAAAAAGTTATTGTTGATTGTATGCATGCTTTTGTTGGCTACAACAGCTTTGGCATTTCCAAAGGTGGAAAATTCGGATGCAATTTTGGCTGATATGAAGGCTAATCCTTCAAGATATGTTCGATTTGGTGGGGCAAGTGTTGGACAACATTATTATATAGACAAGATTTCAATTAATGTTCATAAATATGAGCCACCAGAATATATTATTGCCGCTAGATGGGTTACCAGATCGTATGTTATTGCTGGCGAAAATGTGTATGAAGATATAAGACTTGATACAACCATGCGTTATAAGTATGACTATGATCAACGAAAAATGTATTTTGAGACTACAGATGAAAATGGAAATCTGATATGGAAGCATATAGATCCTTCATTGTCCAAATCATATCATGATGATAATTATATAGCGGCTGGTGAGATACTGTTTTATTTGGCCTACAATATGAGCTTTTACGATAAAATAGCAACACATTGTGCCAGAGAATATATAGAGTCTCATTAAAGGAGGCCAAATATCGCCAAGAGAGTCAGTCAATTCGAAAAAATCCCAGTGAAAGGTATGATATTTATTGACATAAAATGTTTTTGGTGTTAATCTCAAAGTAATTAAAGAAGGGTCTCCATTAACCCTGTAGCAGTTTTTGCTACGAAGAGATGAGCTTTAAGGACAAATGAGGAGGAGCGATCCTCCTTATTTATTTGCGTTGTAGATCACTATAATATATGGAATTTATGTGACTGTCTGAGTAGTCAGGCGGTTTTATTTTTTTGCATTGGAAATGGTATGACTGATTTTTGGTAATGATCTAAATGCTTATGGAAAATCAACGAACAGTAACACAATTTGTACAATCGAAAAACAATTAAATTTGTATGACAATTTCTGCAACTTTTCTTGACTCAGCCCCCGTTGAGTGGTAGACTTTGAGTGATGTATAATGTATATATGCGGGAACGTATAACTATGGTTTGAGCGAATTATATCTTGAAGTTATAATCACCAATCACAGGGGAAAATGATAATACGTCTCGCACAGAAAATTTTGAGTTGCAGAGATGCGACTTTAGGGGAGGATTTTCGATGATTGACATTCTCGACAGGGTACGCAACAAAGAATTACAATCCAGGATTGTTACTGCTGAGGAGGCTGCTGCCTTCATTAAGCCTGGTATGAACGTTGGTACCTCCGGCTTCACACCATCAGGTTACCCAAAGGCTGTTCCAATGGCTTTGGCTGCTCGCATGGAAAAGGAGCATTTCAAGATTAACCTTTGGACCGGCGCTTCTACCGGTGATGAAGAGGACGGATGTCTTGCAAGAGCTGATGGTATTGCATTCCGCATGCCATACCAGACAAACAAGGATATGCGTAACGCTATTAATAGCGGTAAGATTGAGTATGCTGACCTGCATCTGTCCGAGTCTGCACAGCTGGCCCGTTATGGATATTTAGGCGGCAAGATTGATGTGGCTATCGTAGAGGCTTGTGCTATTACTGAAGAAGGTAACATCATTCCTACTACTTCCATGGGTAATACTGCATCCTATGTTCAGACTGCAGATGTAGTTATCGTAGAAGTTAATACTTCTCAGCCATTGGAGCTGGAGGGTATGCATGATGTATATGTACCTCTTGATCCACCAAATCGTCTTCCAATTCCAGTTGTTAAGCCTAATGACAGAATTGGTACACCTTATATTCCTTGTTCTCCAGACAAGATCAAGTTTATCGTACCTTGTGATATTACTGACAAGGTTCGTCCGCTTGGTGAAATTGACGAGAACTCCCGCAAAATGTCCCAGAACTTTATCGAACTGCTCCATGCTGAGGTAAAGGCTGGTCGTATGCCTAAGAACCTGCTGCCATTGCAGTCTGGTGTAGGCGCTGTAGCTAATGCTGTTATTAGCGGATTCGTTGAGTCTGATCTGAAGGATCTCTCAGTTTATACTGAGGTTATCCAGGATGGTATGTTTGACTTGATTGATGCAGGAAAGCTGAATTTTGCATCAGGCACCTCTCTCTCTCCATCCCCAGAAGGCCTGAAGCGTTTCTATGCTAATATAAAGGAATACAGAAAGCATATTGTGCTTCGTCCGCAGGAGGTAGCAAATAGCCCAGAGGTTGCACGTCGTATCGGTGTAATCGCCATGAACACCGCCATCGAGGCAGATATTTATGGCAACATCAACTCCACCCATATTATGGGTACCAAGATGATGAACGGAATCGGTGGTTCCGGTGATTTCGCCCGCAACGCTTACCTGACTGTATTCTTTACTGTATCTACTGCAAAGGATGGCAAGATTTCTTCCATTGTTCCTATGGTTTCTCATGTTGACCATACTGAGCATGATGTTGATATCATTGTTACTGAGCAGGGTCTGGCTGACCTTCGTGGCTTGTCTCCACGCCAGCGCGCAAAGGTTATTATTGAGAACTGCGCTCATCCAGACTTCAAGCCTATGCTGATGGATTATTATGAAAGAGCATTAGCAGAAACCAAGAGTGCTCATACTCCACACATTTTACATGAGGCACTTTCTTGGCATGAAAGATTTATGAAAACAGGCACAATGAAGAAATAATAGGAGGATATTTCACTATGAGCAATGAAAAGATTCAGGCTGGTTTAGATAAATATAATGCCAGCGTAGAAAAAGCTACTGCAAAGTTCCCAGAGCGTCCAAACCTGCCAGAGCAGCGTCTGTACACCCCACTTGATATCAAGGACACTGACTATGCTGATGAAATCGGTTTCCCTGGTATGTATCCATATACCCGTGGTGTACAGCCTACTATGTATCGTGGTCGTTTCTGGACCATGCGTATGTATGCTGGTTTCTCTACTGCAGCTGAATCCAATAAGCGCTATCGTTATCTGATTGAGTCCGGTGCTACTGGTCTCTCCTGCGCATTTGACCTTCCTACTCAGATCGGTTATGACTCTGATGACCCTATTTCTGAGGGTGAGGTTGGTAAGGTAGGCGTTGCTATCGACTCTCTGGCTGATATGGAAGTTCTCTTCGACCAGATTGACCTTGGCAAGGTTTCCACTTCCATGACTATCAACGCTCCTGCATCTGTACTGCTTTCCATGTACATTGCAGTTGCTGAGAAGCAGGGTGTTCCTGCTGACCAGCTGAAGGGTACTATTCAGAATGATATTCTGAAGGAGTATGCTGCACGTGGTACTTATATCTTCCCTCCACGTCCTTCCATGCGTCTGATTACCAACATCTTTGAGTATTGCTCCAAGAATGTTCCAAAATGGAATACCATTTCCATTTCCGGTTACCATATTCGTGAGGCAGGTTCTACTGCTTCTCAGGAAATCGCATTCACTATTGCAGATGGTATTGCATATTGTGAGGCTGCTATCAAGGCTGGCCTTCATATCGATGATTTTGCAGGCCGTCTGTCCTTCTTCTGGAATGCTCATAACAACGTACTTGAGGAAGTTGCCAAGTTCCGTGCTTCCCGTCGCGTATGGGCAAAGGTTATGAAGGAGCGTTTCCATGCTGAGAAGCCTAAATCCATGATGCTTCGCGTACATACCCAGACTGCAGGTTCCATGCTGACTGCTCAGCAGCCTAACAACAACATTATCCGTGTTGCTCTCCAGACTGCCGCAGCTGTTATGGGTGGTACCCAGTCCCTCCATACTAACTCCCGTGATGAGGCTTTGGCACTTCCTACCGAGGAGTCTGTAATGATCGCTCTCCGTACTCAGCAGATTGTTGCTTATGAGTCCGGCCTGGCTGACGTAATCGACCCATTGGCTGGTTCCTACTATGTAGAGGCCCTCACCAATAAGATCGAGAAGGAAGCTTGGGAATACATCAAGAAGATTGATGAAATCGGCGGTGCAGTTGCAGCTATCGAGAAGGGCTATATCCAGAAGGAAATCCAGGATTCCGCTTACAAGTGGCAGATGGATGTTGAGTCTGGTGCAAAGACCATCGTTGGTGTTAACAAGTTCCAGATTGAAGAAGAGCCACCTAAGGGCCTCTTGAAGGTTGATGCTTCTGTAGGTGTTGCACAGTGCAAGCGCCTGGCTGATATGAAGTCTAAGCGTGACAATGATGCTGTCAAGGCTGCATTGGCTGATCTTAAGAAGGCTTGTCAGGATGAGAATGAGAACCTCATGCCTCATATTCTTAACGCAGTTCGTACCTATGCAACTCTCGGTGAGATTTGTGGCGTAATGCGTGAAGTATTTGGTGAGTATGAAGCTCATGTAAATCTTTAATTGGAGGTAATTGAGAAATGGCTAAAGTTAGAGTATTAGTAGCAAAACCAGGCCTTGATGGCCATGACCGCGGTGCAAAGGTTGTTGCCAGAGCACTCCGTGATGCAGGCTTCGAGGTTATCTATACCGGTCTTCGTCAGACTCCTGAGCAGATTGCTGAGGCAGCATTGCAGGAGGATGTTAATGTTGTGGCTATGTCCATCCTTTCCGGTGCACATCCACACCTCTTCCCTAAAGTTGTTAATCTGCTTCGTGAGAAGGGCATGGATGATGTTCTTATCATTGGCGGCGGTGTTATTCCTGAGACTGATATCCCAGCTCTTAAGGAAGCTGGCATTGCCGAGGTATTTACTCCAGGTACCCCAACCGGCGATATTGTTGACTTTATTAAAGCTAACGTAAAATAAGTTTTTTATACAGCAGAGATGATGGCTGCTTCGGTGGCTGTCATCTTATTGCTGGTAATGGTGGTGCATAGATGGACATTGTAGAAGAGCTTTTAAAGGGGAACCGATTGGCTTTATCCCGTGCGATTACAGCCATCGAAAATGAGTACGATGAAGCTATGGATATTATGAAAAAGCTTTATCCTCATACAGGTCACGCTTTTGTTCTGGGTATTACCGGCCCTCCTGGTGCTGGCAAGAGTACTCTTACTGACAAGCTGGCCAGAGCTTACAGAGCACAGGGCAAGACAGTAGGTATTATCGCCATTGACCCTACCAGCCCATTTACCGGCGGCGCTATATTAGGTGACCGCATCAGAATGAATGGTCTGACCATGGACGAAGGAGTTTTCATTCGCAGTATGGGAACCCGCGGAAGCCTTGGTGGACTTTCTCATAAAACCGCTGATGCAGTTAAGGCAATGGATGCCTTTGGTAAAGACATTATCTTCGTTGAGACTGTTGGTGTTGGACAGTCCGAGGTAGATATTGTTAAGGCGGCTGATACAACAATGGTTGTATTGATTCCTGGCATGGGTGATGATATTCAGGCCATTAAGGCGGGTATCCTTGAAATTGGTGATGTGTTCACCATTAACAAGGCTGATCATGACGGAGCTGACAAGCTGGTTCGTGAAATGAATATGATGCTCGATTTGGACGGATTAATGACAGATTGGCGTCCACCTATCCAGAAGGTAATTGCCAGCCAGAATGAAGGTATTACCGAAACAATTGAAAACATTGAAAAACATTTTAAGTATATTTCTGAAAACGGAATATTGACCAAACGCCGTACAGAGCGTTCCAAGAACGAGATGCTGGATGTGCTCCATAGCAATATAGGCTCTTATATTACCAACAAGCTGGTTGAGACCGGTAAGATGGATGAATATGTAGAGCAGATTAAGGCTAGGGAGACCGATCCTTATACGGTTGTTAGCAATGTAATGAAGGATATGCTTAAATAAGTGTGAATAAAAGATTTAGGGGGAAACAAAAAATGGCATTCAAGATTTTAGGCGTTGACCACATTGGTATTGCATGCAAGGATTTACAGGAGGGCAAGGACCTCTGGACTACCATTGGTTTAGCTTGCACTGGTGAAGAAACTGTTGCAGAGCAGAAGGTTACTACCACTTTCCATCCAACTCCAAACGGTTCCGAAATTGAGCTTTTGGTTGGTACTGCTGATGACAGCCCTATCGCTAAGTTCATTGAGAAGAATGGTGGCCGTGGTGGTATTCAGCACATTGCTCTCCGTGTTGACGACCTTCCTGCTGCAATCGCTGATCTTCAGGAGAAGGGTATTGTTATGATTGACAAGGCTCCTCGTAAGGGTGCTGGCGGCGCTGATATCGCTTTTGTTCATCCAAAATCTGCTGGTGGCGTTCTGCTCGAACTTTGTCAGCACGAAGACCGTTAATCATGTATTAAATACAGCCACTTGTGGCTGATTAGGAGGCAAAAAATGGCTACAGTTCAGGAAAAAATTGAACTTATGAAGGAAAAGAAGGCTCACATCGAGCTCGGTGGCGGCGAGGCCCGTATTGCCAAGCAGCACGAGAAGGGTAAAATGACTGCCCGTGAGCGTCTTGAGCTCCTCTTTGATGAGGATTCTTTCACAGAACTGGATGCTTTTGTAAAGCATCGTTGTACTAACTTTGGTCAGGAAAAGAAGGATCTTCCTGCAGAAGGCGTTGTAACTGGTTATGGTACTGTTGATGGCCGTCTGGTTTATGCCTTTGCACAGGACTTCACCGTAGAGGGTGGTTCCCTTGGTGAAATGCACGCAAAGAAGATCTGGAAGGTTCAGGATCTGGCAATGAAGATGGGTGCTCCTTGCATCGGTATCAATGATTCCGGTGGTGCCCGTATTCAGGAGGCAGTTGACGCTCTCTCTGGTTATGCTGGTATCTTCTACCGCAATACCGCAGCTTCCGGCGTTATCCCTCAGATTTCTGTAATCATGGGACCATGTGCAGGCGGTGCTGTATATTCTCCAGCTATCACTGACTTTATCTACATGGTAGATAAGACTTCCCAGATGTTCATCACTGGTCCAGCAGTTATTAAGTCCGTAACTTATGAGGAGGTTACTGCTGAGGCTCTTGGCGGTGCAATGACTCATAACACCAAGTCCGGTGTTGCTCACTTTGTAGCTGCAGATGAGAAGGACTGCATTGAACAGATTCGTTATCTCTTGAGCTATCTGCCAAGCAATAACATGGAGTCCGCTCCAATGTTTGATACTGGTGATGATCCAGATCGTATGGACGACAGCTTGAACACCGTTATTCCAGATGACCCTAACCAGCCTTATGACATGAAGGATGTCATTGCTGCAATAGTTGATAACGGCGAGTTCTATGAAGTACATCAGCATTTTGCTACTAACATCATTACCTGTTTTGCACGTTTTGATGGCCGTAGCGTAGGTATCATTGCAAATCAGCCTAAGGTTATGGGCGGCTGCCTTGATATTGATGCTTCTGATAAGTCTGCTCGTTTCATTCGTTTCTGTGATGCATTCAACATCCCTCTTGTTAATCTGGTTGATGTACCAGGCTTCCTGCCAGGCGTTGGCCAGGAGCATGGCGGTATCATTCGTCATGGTGCAAAGATGTTGTATGCTTACAGTGAAGCAACTGTTCCAAAGATTACTGTTATTACCCGTAAGGCTTA
>NZ_JAZTZI010000082.1:0-23771 GCF_045637405.1 Anaerovibrio sp. | reverse complement strand
TATGGCATTATATGTATAATATTCATGTGGTTTTTGTGCCACTTTTTTAGTGTGCGCAAAAATAAGATTAAAGGCTTTGGGCCTAAAGGAAAGGAAGATAAAATCATGGAACTCGATAGCCTTTCTTCACTTGAAAAACGTGAGATTTTATTTACTGATATAAAAAATGCCATTGAGGTCAACTGGATCAATAATTCCAAGCTGCCCAACAATGATGCTATAATTCGGTCCGTTCTAAGCTTATCAGATATTGATTCTGCTGAGGCACGCTTGAGACGCTTTGCACCATTTATTAAAATGATATTTCCGGAGACTGTAGAGTCAAAGGGGATTATTGAATCACCATTGGTGGAGGTGCCAGAGCTGAGGAAGGCTCTTAACCGTGAAAAAATAGGTGCCAATTTGGCGGGAAAACTTTATATGAAGATGGACAGCCTTCTGCCTATAGGAGGCTCTGTAAAGGCCAGAGGTGGTATCTATGAGGTGCTGAAATATACCGAGGATTTGGCTGTTAAGAGTGGTGTACTGGAAAGCTATGAGGATGATTATTGTAAGCTGGCCAGTCCTGCTGCCAAGGCTTTTTTTAGCACTAAAAAATTACACATAGGCTCCACTGGTAATTTGGGGCTTAGTGTAGGTCTTATGGGAAAGGCCATAGGCTACGAAATAATTGTACACATGTCCTCTGACGCAGCAGAATGGAAAAAGGAGCTGCTTCGCAGTAAGGGGGTAATTGTAAAGGCCTATGATGGTGATTATGGTGAGGCTGTTTCCAAGGCCAGGGCCGAAGCAGAGGTTGATGCCAATGGCCATTTTGTGGATGACGAAGATTCCAAGGAAATGTTTTTGGGATACGCTGTTGCCGGCAAGCGGCTTAAAAAGCAGCTGAGGCAGCAGGGAATAGTAGTGGATGATAAACATCCTTTGTTTGTATATATTCCATGTGGTGTAGGGGGTGCTCCTGGCGGCATTACTTTTGGCCTCCGACAGTTTTTGGGAGATAATGTACACTGCTTTTTTATGGAACCAACCCAGGCTCCTTGTGTGCTTTTGGGTATGGTTACTGGCCTTTATAACAATATTACAGTTCAGGATATTGGCCTTTCCGGGAAAACTCATGCAGATGGTTTGGCAGTGGGCAGACCGTCGGCGGTTATCGGTGATTTCATCAAGCCTTTTTTGACAGGTATTATTACTGTCAAGGATAAAAGGCTTTTCGAGTATTTGCGCATTTTGTGGGAGTCAGAAAAAATATTCATAGAGCCTAGCTCGTGTTCAGCCATTTACGGTCCTGTTTGCTGGAGCCATTCCAAGGAGATGGATGATTATCTGGAGGATAATAATCTTCATCGCTATATGGAAAACGCAACACATATTATTTGGGCTACCGGTGGCGGAATGGTGCCTGAAAATATTCGGCAGGAGCTTTTGGCGAAAAGAGTTTAATATATATAAGTTATAATAATTGATTTGGAGCTGAAAAAATGGATTTTATTGTAAATTCCCTTCTGGTGTATCTGTTGGGAACAGTGACACTGGTTTGGCCAAAGAAGGCTGAGCTGGGGGCACATTATTTTGGCATGCTTTGCTCTGTTGTTGCCAGTGGTATGGTGGTGTTTTCATCCTTGAACTATCTCCTGTCCGTTGGTAGCAGATGGCTGGTTGACCTGGCATGGGGTAGCTATACCCTTCAGGCAGATGGCTGGAGCGGAGCTTTTCTTTTGTTAACTGGCGTTGCTGGTGTAATTATAAGCCTATATGCCATTGATTATGGTAAGGGATACCTTGGCAGCAGAATAAGAGCCCTCAGCGGCCTTTGGAATTTGTTCCTGCTGTCAATTGTTTTGGTGCTTATTTCAGGGGATGCCTTTACCTTTATTATTTCATGGGAAATTATGGCTCTGGTGTCCTTTATGCTGGTATACCATGAGTCGGAAAAGAAAAAAACTGTGAGCGCGGCCTATCAGTATATGGTAATGACCCATATCGGTACGGCGGCAATAATGGTGGCCTTTTATCTGGTGGCCAGTACAGCGGATAGCTTTTCCTTTGTTGATATGTCCAAAAATAATTTGACAGGCTACATGAAGGATGTGGCCTTTCTTTGTGCCTTTGTGGGCTTTGCCTTAAAGTCAGGTCTTATGCCTCTCCATATTTGGCTTCCAAATGCTCATCCAGCTGCACCTAGTCATGTATCTGCCCTGATGAGTGGTGTTATGCTGAAGGTGGCTGTCTATGGCTTTGGTCGTTTTGCCTTCCAGTTCATTGGTATGGATATATTTTGGTATGGTCTTATAGTTATGGTTGTGGGACTTGTTTCCGCATTTCTCGGTGTTCTCTATGCCACCATGGAGGTGGATATGAAGCGTATTTTGGCTTATTCCTCCGTGGAGAATATGGGAATTATTTTTTCCGCCTTTGGTTGTGGTATGGTACTTTATTCCATGAATTTCCCTATGCTTTCAGTGGTTGCCTTTACAGCGGCTTTGGTTCATGCGGTGAGTCATAGTCTTATGAAGGGACTGCTCTTTATGAGTGCCGGCTGTGTAATGCATGCTACCGGAAGTAAGAATATTGAGCACATGGGTGGCTTGGCAAAGAAAATGCCTTACACTGCCTTGTTTACCTTAATCGGCTCCATGGCCCTTTCCTCTATGCCGTTTACTAGCGGTCTTGTAGGGGAGTGGCTTACTTTACAGAGCTTTATTACTTTGGCCCAGCAGGCCGGTTCACCGGAGCTTCGTCTGTTGGTGGTATTTGCATTTATTATGCTTGGTCTTACCGGTGCTACAGCCCTGGGCTGCTTTGTACGTATGTATGGTATTGCCTTTTTGGGCCGTGCCCGCACCCATATTGTGGAGAAGGCTCACGAAATGCCGTTTTTCATGTTGGCAGGACTTGGCTTGGAGGCCGTGCTTATCGTATTAATAGGTCTAATGCCGGATTTGCTTGTAAATCTTATGCAAAAGGTGGTGTCCGGCATCGGTATTACCCCTATGGGCAATCCACTGGGAATACTGTGGGGTGGAAGTGGCTATTATGCCCTGTATAGCCCTGCCCTTATATTTATAGTGTTTGCGTTTATTGGTGTATTTATGGTCGCTTCCGTTTATCGTTCCGGCACTTTCCAGGTAAAGGATGTTACGTGGAACTGCGGCACTGTGCCTACAGCCCGTCAGCAGTATTCTGCCACTGGCTTCAGTAAGCCACTGCGCCGCGCCTTTGACGGGATTCTTAATCCAAAGCGACGTACCACATATTTACGCAAGGAGCATGCGTATTTTGGCAGAAAGCTCCATTATGAGCTGTCCATACCGGACCTTTTTAATGATAAGCTGTACAAGCCGCTTCAGCAGATGTTGATAAATTCTTCCTCATCCTTCCACAGAATTCAGGAAGGAAGTGTTAGTATTTATATTGGCTACACCATGGTGGCCATGATTGTTGTATTGATTTGGGGGGTACTGTTGTAATGGAATATATAGTAACAAGTATCGGCCTCAGCTTGGTACAGGGATTTGTGTTATTATTGATTGCCCCATTGGTTGCCGGTATTATCAATAAGGTTAAGGCCCGTCTTCAGAAGCGCCAGGGTGCCAGCATTTTTCAGGAGTATTTTGATATTTGTAAGTGGTGGAAGAAGGCTACCATTTTGACTCCCTATACCAGGATTATCTTTGTACTTGCTCCAGTGGTTTATTTCATGACATCCTTTATGGCTGCCACCATGGTTCCAGGATTTTTGACGGGGCAGTTCAGCATTGGGGATGCCTTCGTATTCGTATATATTTTGGCCTTGGGACGCTTTTTTATGACCCTTTCCTCAATGGATGCTGCCACTTCTTTTGGCGGTATGGGCGGTTCCCGTGAAATCTACATTTCCGTATTGGTGGAGCCTGCGGTTATGCTGGCTATTCTCATTAACAGCATTCGCTATCATTCTACGACTCTTTCCGCCATGGTCATCGACTACAATGAGGCCTTTTTTACTGTGTCTGCGGTATTGGCCTGTGTTGCCTTCTTTCTGGTAATGCTTGCAGAAAACAGCCGCCTTCCGGTGGACAATCCGGACACTCATCTGGAGCTTACCATGATTCACGAGTGTATGACTCTGGAGTATTCAGGAAAGCTGTTGTCCCTTATTCATTTGGGCAGTTATCTTAAGATTGTTGTCTTTTTGGCTTTGTTTGGCGCCCTTTATGTGCCATTGGAAATTCCTTTGGCTTTGAAGGTGCTTTTGGGGGCAGTGCTTATAGGCATTGTGGAAACCCTCAATAACAAAATGCGCCTGTTCAAGGTTCGTGTATATCTTGGTGCCGCAATAGTTCTTTTATTGCTGGCTATAATTGCAGAGTAAGGGAGGCACAGAAATATGGATTATTTAGTTGTATTCTTAGTTCTTGTGGTTTTCCTGCAAACAAGAGTTACTGATTTAAAACGGGCTGTTATTTGTCTTGCCAGCCAGTCTGTAATTATTGCAATTGCCTGCTTTGTTATCGGCTTTTCCCATGGCAGTGATATTCACGCCGTAATGCCAGGAGTATTGACCCTCATTGTTAAGGTTATCTTTATTCCAGGGGCTGTTTATCGACTGGTAAAAAAGCTGAAAAACGAGCGGGAAATCGTATCTGCAAGTAATGTAAATTATTCCACTATGGCGGCGGCTCTCTTTTTGGTAATGGGCTATGCTCTTGTAGAGCGTCTGATGCCGGGAGCTGCTGGTCGTGATATTGTGGCTTCATCCATATTGATGATTATGACCGGTCTTTCCCTTATGGTGCTTCGAAAGCGAGCCATTATACAGATTTGTGGCCTTATTACCTTGGAAAACGGCATTTATCTTTTGGGGCTTCTTATGACAGAGGGTCTCCCTTTGGTGGTGGAGCTGGGCGTTTTTCTGGATGTTCTTATTGCTGTAGTGGTTCTGGTTATTCTCACCTCCAGAATGCGTCTGTCATTTATGACCACTGATACCAGCGTAATGAAAAAATTGAAGGGGTAATTTATGAATTTTGATATAAGAGAATTGATATATATAATACTTGCCCTGCCACTAATTTTCAGCGCAGTATCTGCCGTAAATTTTCTGGGCAAGAATGTGCTCCATTGGCTTAACCGGTTGGTGGCCACTGGAGTGGGAGTGGCTATAATTGCACTCCTCTTAAAATTTGATGCAGATATTCCATTTGCAGGGCAGTATATTTATTTGGATGCCCTTAGTATGTGGATGCTTCTTATAATCGGTACCTTGTACTTTGCCTTTGCCTGGACCAGTAAGGCCTATTTGGACCGCGATACCAATAAGCGTTATGGCTATCTTAGACGCTTCGGCTATCTTGAGGGGCGCTTTTATGCCCTGTCCCATATATTTGTATGGATTATGATGCTGGTTGTGTTGGTAAATAATCTGGGACTTATGTGGGTTACCATTGAGGCTACCACCTTGGTATCTGCTCTTTTGGTGGCCTTCAAGTTTACCCGTACCTCCCTTGAGGCTGCATGGAAGTATGTCATGGTTTGTACTGTGGGTATCTGCCTGGCTCTTTTGGGTACCATAATAGTTTACTATATACAGCTTTCTACCATGGGCAGCGATAGCCCGTTAAATTGGCTATACATGGTGGAGCACAGCAAAAATATCGATCCGGTGATGGCCAAGTTCGCCTTTTGCTTTCTCTTTGTTGGTTATGGCACCAAGATTGGCCTGGCACCAATGCATGCCTGGCTGCCAGATGCCCATTCCGAGGCCCCGGCCTTAACCAGTGGTCTTTTGTCCGGTTCATTATGTATTTGTGCCATTTATGTTCTTATTCGCAATATCGTTATTCTCATGCCTTCAATAGGTATTGATTTTATTAGTGGACTATGCCTGTTTTTCGGTATATTTACTATATTGGTGGCTGTGCCATTTGTGGTGGTGCAGCGGGATATTAAGCGTATGCTGGCCTATTCCTCTATGGAAAATTTTGGCCTTATGATTGCCGGACTGGGTTTATTCGTACCAGTAGCAGCCCAAGCTATGCTGCTTCACATGTTTAACCATGCACTGGTAAAATATTCCCTGTTCTATACAGCTGGTACTATTATGGAGGAGTATGGCACCAAGAATATGATGCGTATTCATGGCATGATGGTTCAGGTGCCACGGACAGCCTGCTTCTTGCTGCTGAGCATTGTGGCCATTCTCGGTATGCCACCATTTGGTGTATTTTTCAGTAAATTTTATATTATATATGGCTTTTTTACTGCTGAGCATCCTTGGCTGGGCGTTATTACCCTTGTATTGCTTGCCGGAATGCTGATTGGTATTTTATATCATGTTCTCCGCATGCTGGGAGGACAGTCCAAGAAGAAATCCTCCGGGGAGCTCTTTGGCATTATTGATTCCATGACCATTGCCGGATTGTTAATCTTCAGTGGAATTGCCAGCGCAGGGTTAAGTGAAATTACTGTTCTTAACCGTCTGCTGGAGGTTGCGGCCAGAATCGTTTTGGGAGGTGTTGTGTAATGATGACGACTATAATGCCGGAGGCCATTTTAATGGCAGCGGAAAAAATGTCTGATGGTGGAAAGCATCCTCTCACAGCCATGTTTGGCCGCGATGAAACCGCCAATGGTGTGGGATATGTTATATATTGCTTTTTTGAAATTCCCGAGGAAAAGACTGTAGATGGCTTCAAGGTAGTATTTAATCCCAATGGTTCATTGGAATATGACAGTATTACCCACGTGGTTCCTGCTGCTGCCTGGTATGAGCGGGAGATTAAGGACATGTTTGGTTTGGTGCCAAAGGGACATCCTGATCTTCGTCCATTGGTGCTTCATGAAACCTTTCCAGAGGATTTCTTTCCTCTCCGTAAGAATGTAAAGGTTAATGCCAAGGTGCGTGGTGAACGCCAGTTTAAGGTACGTACCGCCAAGGGTGAAGGTCTTTTTGAGGTTCCGGTTGGACCTATCCATGCTGGCATTATTGAGCCGGGGCATTTCCGCTTCAGTCAGGCCGGTGAGGCCATTCTTCAGTTGGATGCCAAGCTATTTTACACTCATCGTGGAATAGAAAAGGCAGTGGAGGGCAAGACTCCTTATGAAGCATTGCCTATTGTAGAGCGTATTTGTGGTGCCTGTAGCATTGCCAACACCTGGAGCTTCTGTCAGGCGGTGGAAAAGGCTGTAAATGTAAAGGTTCCAAGACGTGCTGAAATTATCCGTACTCTCTTAATGGAGCTGGAGCGTATCACCAACCACGTTGGGGATATTGGCAATATCCCGGCAGGTGTGGGCTTTAATCCTGCCATTAGTCTTGGAGGGCGACTTAAAGAGAAGCTGATGCGGCTTTGTGAGGCTGTAGCTGGTAATCGTTTCCTTCGAGGCGTTATTATTCCTGGCGGTGTGGCTCAAGATATTACCCATGAGCTTTGTGAGCGTATTCATCAAGTGATGGATGAGGTGGCTGATGGTGTCGAGGATATGGCCACTATGTTCCACGAGCAGGAGAATTTTCAGAATCGCATTCAGACTACTGGTATTGTACGCAACCAGACAGCCATTGATTTGGCCATGGTGGGAGTTGGCGCCAGGGCCAGTGGCTATGACCATGACAGTCGCAGTGATTTTAGTTATGGTGTCTATGATGAGCTTGACTTTAAGCCATACACCACGACAATGGGGGATGTGGCAGCCCGTCTGCTGGTTCGTATAGGTGAGCTTTCTGCTTCCTTTGAAATGGTGGATAAGCTCATTGAATTACTGACTAATTGTGGGGCTCAGGAGCTTTCTGTGGAAGTGGAATATACAGAAGGTACTGGCTGGGGTATCAGTGAATCTGCCCGTGGCAGTGATTTCCAATATGTGGCTCTTGATAGTGATGGCCGTATTGACAGGCTCTTTGTCCGCAGTGCATCCTATGCCAATTGGCCAGCCCTGCCTATTGCGGTTCAGGGTGATATTATCCCGGATTTCCCGCTTATTAATAAGAGCTTTGAGCTGTGCTATGCCTGCATAGATCGATAAAGGAGAGATGAGTAAAAGCTATGTTTAAGGTTTTAGAACGTATTTTTAAAGACAGGCTTGCTACTGAGGAAATCTCTCTGGCAGGCAGTGATAGATATAGAGGTCCAATAGAGGGAAGTGCTGATGGTGATGTACTTAAGGAATGTGCTGCTGCTTGCCCAGTAAAGGCCTTTGCTGTATCTGGTGGAGATTATTCCGTTGATTACAAGAAATGTATTTTTTGTGGTCGTTGTGTGGAGGCCTGTGCTCAGAAAGCAGTGGATGAAGCCGCTGAAGCTGGCTTAAAGCATAAGCATGAGGATGCTTTGCCGGTACTTATCGAGGCGGGACAGGAGGTGCTGCAGGAGGTTCTGAAGGTGAAACTGGGCCGTTCTTTGCACGTTCGTCATCTTGATGCTGGTTCCTGCAATGCCTGTGATTTTGAGATGGGGGCCATGAGCAACCCAATTTACGATTTACATCGTTATGGCGTGCATTTTGTAGCTTCTCCACGTCATGCAGATATGCTGATGGTGACGGGAGTAGTGACCCGCAATTTGGAGCAGGCTCTTAAGATGTCCTATGAGGCTCTTCCAGAGCCAAAGCTGGTAATGGCCTGTGGTGCCTGTGCGGCTGGTGGTGAGACCTATGGGGATACCTATGCTGTGGTAGGTGCTGCTGACAAGGTGGTGCCGGTTGATTTATATGTACCTGGCTGTCCACCAAGACCAACAGCCATGATTATGGGACTGTTGGCGGCTGCTGATATGCTTAGAGAAAAAATGAAGTGATTATTAAAATAAAAGCAGGAATAAAGGATGGTATACCTTTGTTCCTGCTTTTGTATTCTCATTTTTCTAAGATGACTTGTTTATTTGGTTATGCTAAATCTCAGGAACATTAGTTGGTTGTCCTTTTATTTGCGTCTTGATGATATTTTATTGTAAAAAATAATTACCTATTGAATTAAAAATATAAAAATTTGACAAAAAACATACAAAATATTGACATTAATATTTTAATAAAATATACTATAATACGTATTAAATATGTAATATAGGTGCTCAAATGAGCTTAATAGAGAAATCGGTATAAGCCGATGCGGTCACGCCGCTGTAATGCTGAGTGAGTTTTATTTATGTCACTGGGGACTCCTGGGAAGGCAAAACGAGCAATGAAGCAGAGCCAGAAGAACTGCCTATATTCGTAACGTTTGTTGCGTTCTGCGAGTGACAGAATGGCACCATTTTTTTGTGTGTTTTCCCTTCTGTTAATTGCAGAAGGGATTTTTAGTTTGGAGAGATGGTAATGGGAAAGAAAAAATGGTTAGCCCTGGCAGTACTAACTGCCATAACAACAGGTTCTATGTCAGGAGCTTATGTTTCTGATACCACTGATAGCGATTACGAGGATGTAATAGTTGAGAGAGCGCGGGTAGATTTTGCCGGAGGAATGGTAGCTAGAGAAGAATCTGTAGGCTTACTTGGGAAAAAGGATGTTATGGAAACACCTTTTCAGGTTATGACATTTGATTATGAAAAAACAAAGGTGTTTAATACAAGCCCTGATAGAAGTATTATGGATATAATACGCTTTTCCCCATCTGTACGCACAAGTATGGGACTTGATAGTGGTACAGCATATATTCGCGGTATGGGTGCTAATGGTAAATCATGGTTTATAAATGGTATCCCTGGTGTATCTCATCAAAAGGTAATGACTTCTGACTTTATTGATAAAGTAACTGTTATTTCAGGTCCTGCTATTGGAGTAAGAGGTACGAATGCTGCTTGGCAGGAAAATACTGGCGGTATCGTAGATATGCAGTCCAAGAGAGCATCTGATGCTGGTGATAGAAATATAAGCATTGGTTTTTCAGGCAAAAGTTATTTTTCTCAGTCAATAGATTTTGGTGAACGGTTTGGGAAAAATAAGGAATGGGGTATTCGTGTTAATGCAACTCACGGCGAGGGGAAATTAGCTGTAGATAATGCAGAAATGAAACAGTTAGATTTTTATGTCAATATTGACCATCGTGATGCTAAGAGTAACACTAATTTGTTGATAGGCTATGATGAAACTAAACAAAATGGTAATGGTGGAAACAGTTTAAGCATTGGCAATAAAGTAACTGCTATTCCGGCAGCACCTGATGGAAGTATAAACTTTTCTCCGGCATGGAATGAAGATGAGTACTCCAATTGGATGTTCACATTTAACCATGAGCAGCATTTTACTGATCATTTAACAGGTTTTATTGATGCCGGAAGACATGTTGAAGACTACAGTAGTTGGATTCAGGGATATAGCAAAATGTTGCAGAATAATGCAGGCGATTATTATGCCAATTCGCTTACAGGCTATGGTAGTGGCTTTTCCCAGTGGCCTGTTTATCATGTTGACGAGTATTTCCGTATTGGTGTAAAAGGCGATTTTAAAACTGGTGACTGGAAACATGATTATGTGTTAAGTTTTGACAAGCATTGGTTTGAGCGACGTACTGTAGCAAATTATGGCACTGACTCGGCACCAGGTCTTTATATTCCGGCACCAGGAAATATTTATACAACTAATAATGTTACTACGAATTATTCATTCCCAAGAAGCAGACTGAGCATTCAGCAGAAGCTTAATATGACTGGGTGGCATGTAATTGATACAATAACTTCTCCAAATGAAAGATTATTTGTTACACTTGGTTTGCATGGTCATAATGGTGTGAGAGCTCAGAATTATGACGGAAAAACTGGTATGAAGATTGATGCTGGTTCTACCTGTCCGACCGTAGCAGTTGCATATAAGTTTGATGATCATGTTACAGCTTATGTTAATCACAGTGAAAGCTTCGATGAGGGCAGCGTAGTAAGTAATCCTAAATATAAAAATTATGGTGAGTCAATTGATCCTTCAAAGACTCGTCAAAATGAGATAGGTATAAAATATTATAACGCTGGGATGGTTCAGACCTTCTCTTTGTTCAATATCAAAAAACAAGGTATTAATGATGTAATTGGTGATGATGGATTTTTATACCAAAAAGTAGATAAGCAAATGCATTACAATGGAATGGAATACTCTGCTGCAGGTAAAATTTATGGAAAACTTGATGGCATATTTGCGTTGAGTTGTCTCAATATCAGAAATACAGATGGAACTGGAGCATTGGGATTATCTAAGTGGGCAGGTAATTTTGGCTTGATTTATAAACCTGATAATAACTGGTCAATGATTGGTCGATATAATTATGCTTCTTCTGCACGAGTTCGTCATGCCAGTGCTACCGCAAATGCTTTGGATGTCCCAAGTTACGGTACTCTTGATTTGGGTGTGGTTTATAATACCAAGTTTAACGACAATGATTTAACTTTATCATTAATGTGTAACAATGTATTCAATAAGCGTTATTGGTATACTAACCCAGGATCTGGAAACTTAAATTTAGGTATGCCTAGAAGCATTACGTTTAATGCAACTTTGAAGTTCTAATTAATTACAGGGATAGCATATTTTGCTGTCCCTGTTTTCATAAAGGGAAAATATGAAAGATAAAGCTAATATACTTTCTTTGATGTGCTGTATGTTATTATTAACCTCTATAATATGGGCAGGAGTTAAAAATAATCCACATGTGCAACAGGAAGAAAACATTAAATTTATAATTAAAAACTATGATTCTGCCATGAATGAGCATGAATATAAATATCATGAGCATCCAACAAGAATTATCGTATTATGGCAAAATTCCATTGAAACACTGTTGGCATTAGGGGCAGGAAATAAAATAATTGCATCTGGGGGGTTATCAACTACTGATGTGTTGGATCAAAAATATATTGATGAGTATAATGATATTCCTGTAAAAACACGTCAAGTACCCAATATAGAAACTATGATGACTATGAAGCCTGATTTGATAGTTGGCTGGCTGTATGATTTTGCTGGAAAAAACGGAATAGGGAATAATAGTTTTTGGGAGAATCGTGGTACTAACATTTATATGACATCCATGAATGGTGCAGATTTCAAAAGTAAACATGTAGTTGAGGATGAGATAAAATACATTATTGATTTAGGAAAAATAGTCGGTGCTGATGATAAAGCCCATCACATTGAAAATAAAATCATGAGTAAACTATCAAATATGCCTCAGGAGTATGTAAAGCAAAAAGTTTTAGTTATTTCATCAGTGGGTAGACAGGTTACTATTTATACTCCTAGAACACTATCCGGTGATATCCTTACCAGATTAGGGGCAGAGGTTTTAGGAAAGGAACAGGAACAAATAGGAGAGGATGAATACATAAGCTATGAACAACTTCTAGTATATAATCCAGATATAATCTTTATTCAAAGCTCATCCCCAAATGATGTAATGCCTAAAAACAGATTAATAAATAATCCATCTCTTAAAAAACTTAAAGCGATACAATCGGGGAATGTTTTTAATATTCCATTTTATTTAACTCGGTGTCCGGGTGTAAGAGTATTAGATACAATAGATTATTTTAAGTGTGGATTATATGAACATAGGCAGTTTGAAGAAGGTGAAAAAAATGATTAAATATATGAAGAACCTGCTAACAACCTGGGGGATGGCAATTATACTGATAACTTCTGTTTTATTGGCGGTAACTATGGGAACCGTATCTTTATCTGTTAAGGAAGCCTATGGAACAATAGTATATGGAGTATCGGGTATTGATAGTTTAAAAAACTATGGTGAGTGTGTAGCGTATGATATCGTCTGGTCACTTCGCTTACCGCGTATCATACTGGCAGTTATGGTTGGAATGGGATTATCTGTGTGCGGTGTAGTTATGCAATCTATTGTGAAAAATCCATTAGCCGACCCATTTATATTAGGTGTTTCCTCAGGTGCGTCTTTTGGTGCAACTGTAGCTATACTGTTAGGGGTCGGAGCAGTATTAGGGGAAAATTTTATAGGTTTGGTAGCGGCTGGAGGAGCTTTTGCAGTATCAATAGGTGTACTCATATTGTCAAATTGTGGTGGAAGGTCCAATTCTATGAAACTATTGTTGTCAGGGATGGCTTTAAGCGCTATTTGTAGTGCGTTTTCTAGTTTTATAGTTTATTTCGCTAATAATAAGGAAGGGATTCAGACTATAACATACTGGTTAATGGGAAGCTTAGCTAATGCCAAATGGGATAATTTATTTGTGATGTGTCCGGTTATAGTTATTGGAACGCTGTTTTTTTATTCACAGAGTAGGGTATTAAACCTTATGCTGTTGGGAGATGATACTGCGATAACATTGGGGACAGATTTAAATCGTTTTAGGCATTTATACCTGATGGTAACAGCTTTAATGGTCGGTTTTGTGGTGTATAATGCTGGTATGATTGGTTTTGTAGGACTGATAATTCCTCATGTAATTAGAATGTTCGTAGGTACAGACCATAAAAAACTTATTCCAGGAAGTGCACTTGTTGGAGGCATATTCCTTATTTGGGCCGACGTAATGTGCAGAATTATTATTCCACGTACAGAATTACCAATAGGAATACTCATTTCATTAATTGGAGCACCATGCTTTGTATATTTAATGGTCAAGCGTACTTATGGTTTTGGAGGAAATGAGTAATGGAAATAACAGCAGAGGGAATTTCTGTATCCTTAGGAAATAAAAAGATAATTGATAATATATCAACACATATAAAAAACAAGCAGTTTGTAGGTATAATTGGGCCAAATGGAAGTGGAAAAAGTACGTTTTTAAAATGTATATACAGAGTATTAAAACCATCTGTTGGAATAATTAGGTTTGATGGTCATGATGTTGCATCTATGTCCTATAGAGAATCTGCAAAGAAAATGGCAGTAGTAGCTCAACATAGTTATTATAATTTTGATTTTGAAGTATTCCAGGTTGTACTAATGGGGCGTTCACCTCACAAAAAAATATTAGATAGGGATACCGAGGAAGATTATAAAATAGCTATGGAAAGTCTAAAAAGAGTTGGCTTGCAAGGCTTTGAACACCGTAATTTTTCTACTCTTTCAGGTGGTGAACAACAACGCGTTATTTTGGCACGTGCAATGACACAAAAAACAAATTGTCTTGTATTGGATGAACCGACTAATCATCTGGACATAAAATATCAGCTTCAGCTGATGGAAATAGTGAAGGGACTTGAAATATCTGTTTTATCAGCTTTGCATAACTTAAATATTGCAGCTCAATATTGTGATTATTTATACGCTTTTAAAAGTGGCAGACTGGTTGGAGAAGGGACAAAAGAAGAACTTCTGACAAGTGAATTTATAGGTAAACTTTTTGATGTAGATGTTGAAATATTAAAAGACCGTGATGGTAAGTCAGTAATAGTTTTTCATTCTATATAAAAATGTAAAACGCAGTCTTATAATCACGGGAACATTTATTAAGAAAAATATGGCATTTTTTCCTATTCTATAATATTGTAATAAGTAATATTACAATAGGGGGGAATTTACCTATGGAAAGCAAAATCAAGGAGTATATCAAGCTGGACAATCATCCGGTGGCCATTATTCAATCTGATACCTGTCCTGATGGTGCTACCCAGTTTAAGCCGGGGAAATGGGGCTGTGTCGTTGCCATGCTAAATGCTGCTTCAAAGGGGCGTGTAGCGGCTTTATCGGCTGCAACAACCATGTGCATCGGTGGCAAGGCAGGCCTTGGCTTTGAGAAATATCCATTTGGTTGGATTGAATATTTTCTTTCTACTGGTAGTGAAAAAGTGGACCGTTTCGAGCTGTACAAGAAAGACCCTGAGCTGGCCAAAGACTTTATTACAAAAGGGCCAAATGCCATGATAGAAAAGCTGCCGCCACGGAAGAAGTATCTGTTGTTTATGCCTTTGGAGCAGGTGACAGAGCAGCAGGGAAAGCCGGAATGCGTGGCCTTTTTGGTAAATGCAGACCAGCTTTCTGGTTTGGTGACACTTGCCAACTTTGACCATTCTCCACTGGATGCCACCAAGCTGTTATTTGGCGCTGGCTGTGCCCAGGCCATTCTTTATCCTATGGTGGATAGGGAGCATTGTTACGTTGGCCTAACAGACCCATCAGCCCGTAAATGTATCCATAAGGATTTGCTGTCCTTCAGCACCTCATACGAGCGGTTTATGGAAATGGAAGCTAATGCAGATGGTAGCTTCCTGACCACAGAGGCCTGGAATATTATTTCAAAGCGAATTTAATAAGGAAACTCCTAATATTCTTAATTTCTTGGTGGAAAATTATGGTATCATCGATTGCAGATGTATATCAAATATATAGCATAACAAATCAGCATGATGATACCTTCATGGCGTTCAAGCTTGCCCTTTGTATAGCAAAAAAACCATGTCAGAACCGAGAATCCAAACAGGACACCGATATCAATGACGTTTTCCATGATGAAAACCATCGGACTGATGGTGGCAGCGACACCGAGAATCATAAGGATATTAAATACGTTTGAACCCACAACATTTCCGATAGCCATATCAAGCTCGTTCTTTCTTGCGGCTGCAATAGATGTTACAAGCTCAGGAAGAGAGGTTCCACAGGCTACTATGGTAAGGCCAATCAGGTTCTCGGATAATCCAAAGGAACTTGCTATTGTAATGGCAGCATTAACAACCCAATCACCACCAAATTTTACGGCAGCTGCGCCTCCAATGATGTACACGATGGAAAGGAAAAGCGAAATATCCTTTGTATTATCATCTTCATCATGGGAGCTCACCTCTTGCTCAAAGCTCTCTTTTCTGGCTTTTTTTACGGATAATATCTGACTAATAATGAAGCCAGTAAAAATAATTAGCAGTATCACACCGTCTGTGTGTCCAAGCTCCATGCCGTTATATCCTAAAAATAAAAGTAGTATGGCACAGCCTAAGGCAAAGGGATAATCCCTTTTCATAACAGACTTGCTTACCATAAGTGGTGTAATAGCCGCCGATGCGCCTAAGACCACCATAAGGTTGAAAATATTTGAGCCGATGACGTTGCTTATAGCAAGGGCGTTGTTGTCGTTTAGGGATGCTGTTACGCTTACAGAAAGCTCAGGCAGGGAGGTGCCCATAGCTACGATGGTCAAGCCAATAATAAGGGAAGGGACCCGTAGCTTTTTGGCGACAGATGAAGCACCGTCAACGAAAAAGTCCGCGCCTTTTATCAGAAGTATAAAGCCCACTAAAAGTAATAAAACTGCTGTTAAGAGTGCCATTTGATTTCTCCTCATATAATAAATATTTCAAATTCTAACGGATTAAGAGTAATTGCGCGGCATAAAAAAAGACCCATGCGCACACAATATAAGCATGCGCATAAGTCTCATTCTTTAAGATCTGCCAGACTGTCTTGAATGTAATTCAGACAGTCGCGATTGTTGACAAATCACATGATAAATAACAACAATACCACGCGAACTACTCCCCTATGCAATACATAGACTTTATACTAAAATCGGGTTTTAGTCAAGTTTATTTTCGTTGTTTCAGTTAATGGTATGCATTTTAGAGATAAAGGATGAATCACGTAAAAAAGGAGAAAAAATGGCTAAAAATCTGATTATTTATTGCCACTTGGGCGAAGAAGGAAATAGAATAATACTATAGATAATGCAGTATATGAAAAACTGTAACGTAATATAATATATATGATGGCCTGCTGAATTAGCTTTAGCAGAAAGTGATAGAAGGAAAGGCGGAGAGGCAATGATTATCAACACGGGGCAAAGGACTGATATTCCGGCGTTCTATGCCGACTGGTTTGCCAACCGACTTCGAGCGGGCTTTGTCTGTGTCCGCAATCCCTACAATCCTCAACAGGTCAGCCGTTACCGACTTGATCCTGCCGTTGTGGATGTGATTGGCTTCTGCACGAAGAATCCGGCGCCCATGTTTCCTTACATGAATTTGTTGAAGGATTACGGGCAATATTGGTTTGTGACAATCACTCCCTATGGTCGGGATATTGAGCCCAATGTACCGGAGAAGCATGGCTTGCTGGATACTTTTAAAAAATTATCGGAGTTGGTGGGGATTGACGCCATAGGCTGGCGTTATGACCCGATTTTCCTCTCGGAGAGGTATACGGTTGATTATCATCTACGGGCCTTTGAACAGATGGCGACCACTTTGGCTGGCTATACAAAAACAGTAGTTATCAGCTTTATAGATTTATACGCCAAGGTCAGACGGAACTTCCCGGAGGTACGGGAGGTGGCCGTAGAACAGCAGCGGGCCCTGGGCAAAACATTTATTGGGATTGCCACTTCATGTGGTATGACGGTAAAGCCCTGTGCGGAAGGAGAAGAACTGGCGGCCTATGGTGCTGAATGTGGTGGATGCATGCGGATAAGCGATTATGAAAAGGCCATTGGCAAACGGCTGAAGCCACCGAAATGGAAAGGTGCCCGGGCGGAATGTGCCTGTTATCTTTCCTGTGATATTGGTGCCTATAACACCTGCCGTCATTTATGCCGATATTGCTATGCCAATGCAGAGCCGACCGTGGTAATGGCCCGGAGTCGCCTACACGATGTCAGTTCGCCATTTTTGGTGGGCAATTATATGGAGGGTGATATAATTCATGATGTTCAACAGAAATCATGGATTGATGGGCAAATGAGCCTCTTTAGGGTGTAAAGCACATGGAAATTCTTTAGAAAAAGTCTTGACTTGGAGCTGACTCTAAGTAGTATAGTTCAGGTGTATAATAAAACTTATATGGAAGGTATTATAACGCCATTGTTCAAGTTTTTCTTCTTTAGAAGAAAAATCTTCCAAATGGTGGTTTTGACTCATTTCACCTTTCTGAATGTTATGCGGCGAATATACAGGCGATGGCGGCTATGGGGCACATTTCAAGGCCATCGGGGAAAAGTTTGGCGGCTTTGATTTGATGCTGGGAGAAAATGGTCAATATAATATTGCTTGGCATGACATTCACCTGTTACCGGAGGAAACGGCCCAGGCGGCAGTTGATGTGAAGGCGAAGGCCCTATTGCCAGCTCACGGCGGCAAATTTGCCCTGGCCAGACATCCTTGGCAGGAGCCATATCATGAACTGACTCGTTATAGTCAGAATAAAAATTACAAACTTGTTACTCCGGAGATAGGTGAAGCCTTCTATATTGATAGTGACCCGCCACAACAGTTCAGACAGTGGTGGGATAACATGTATACAAGCGATAACTATATTTAATTTTCCATTTATGATATAATATGTAACTGTGTTCACTGCATAAGTACATATACATAATATTTAGGGGGATTGTTTTATGAAACACGATGATAATGAGTTTATGCAGCACGAATTGCGTCTGCCTGAGCTCACAGTTCGTGGTATGCTGTTGGGTGCTATACTTACGGTAATATTCACTGCATCCAATGTATATCTCGGATTGAAAGTAGGACTTACATTTTCATCCGCCATTCCGGCGGCGGTAATTTCCATGGCGGTCTTAAAGATGGCCAAGGATGCCAATATATTGGAAAATAATATGGTACAGACCCAGGCCTCAGCAGCCGGTACTCTTTCTGCAATTATTTTCATTATTCCTGGTATGCTGATGATTGGTTATTGGCAGGGCTTTGAATTTTGGCAGACCCTGTTGGTTTCCCTGTGTGGTGGCTGTCTGGGTGTATTATTTACTATACCATTGCGTCGGGCCATGGTTGTGCACAGTGATTTGGCATATCCTGAGGGCGTTGCGGCAGCAGAAATTCTTAAGGCAGGTAGCCATTCCAATGAGGAGAAAGGGAAGAGCAGTGGTCTTAAGGAAATTATGTCCGGCAGTGTTATTTCCGGTGTTGTGGCCCTGTTTACCAATGGTTTTCAGATGGTTTCCGATGGTCTTTCATTATGGTTCCCAGTAGGCCGTGGTATTTCCCAGATTGCCTGTGGTTATTCCGGGGCATTAATGGGAGCCGGCTATCTGATTGGACTTACCTCCGGTTTGTCAATTTTAGTGGGAATACTTATCGCCTGGTGCGGTTTCGTGCCGTTTTATACCATGACCAGTGTTCTGCCGGATGGCATGACCATGGAACAATTTGGTGGAATGATATTCAAGGACAGGGTTCGGCTTATTGGTGCCGGTACCATGGGCGTAGCTGCTATCTGGACCCTTATTACTTTGGCCAAACCAGTAATTGAAGGAATGAAAGAATCATTGGCTGCGGTGAATATGTCCGTTGAGGAACGTGGCCTGCACCGCATGGATATTGATATGTCCATAAAGAGCATCGGGGCGGTTTTTGCCCTGACCATGATAGGCCTCATGGGAATATTCTACGTTTTTGTTTCCGCTGAAGGGCTTCCAATGACTGAAACCCTTACCTTTACTGTTGTAGGTGTCGCTGTTGCGACTCTTATGGGCTTTTTCGTGGCGGCTGCCTGTGCTTATATGGCTGGTCTTGTCGGTACATCATCCAGTCCAATTTCCGGTATTGGAATCATTGGTATAATAGTTTCTTCTCTGGTAGTTTTGTTCTTGGCAAATTCCTTTGGTATATTTGATATGCCAGGTGGAGAAAAGTTTGCAACCGCAACTGCAATTTTTACTACTTCAATTATTTTAGCTATTGCCTGCATTTCCAATGATAATATGCAGGATTTGAAAACAGGTTATATGGTTGGTGCCACTCCATGGCGTCAGCAGGTGGCTCTACTGTTGGGCTGCGTTGTGGGAGCTATGGTAATTGCTCCGGTTCTTAATCTCCTTTATGAGGCCTATGGCTTCGTTGGGGCTATGCCACGCCCTGATATGGATCCTAATCAGGTCCTTTCCGCTCCACAGGCTACATTGATGACCACCATTGCCCAGGGTATTTTCTCCAGCGAATTGGCCTGGGAATACATCTATATCGGCATAGGCCTGGGGGTTGGACTTATTCTGATTGACCAACTGTTAAAGAAGACCACCAAGAGTTGTGCTTTACCGCCACTGGCTGTTGGTATGGGTATTTATCTCCCGCCTTCTCTTCAGTTCCCGTTGGTTGTTGGTGCAGTAATGGGGTATTTAGTCAATAAGAGCGTCAGAAAGGCCAAGGGAGAAGAGGGTGAAGCCGAGGGAGTGCGTCGTGGTACATTATTTGCTTCCGGTCTTATAGTTGGTGAATCCATTATCGGTGTAATATTGGCCGGTATTATCGTAGTATCCGTATCCGGTGGCGGCAGTGATGCACCGTTGGCTATCGCCGGTTTTGAAGGTATTGCTGATTGGCTTGGTTTCATTATATTCATTGCGGTGATAACAATTTTTGTAAAGGTAGTCAAGGGCAACAATAACAATTAATTTTAAGTCGTAATCAGGTTGATATTAGGAGCATGACATAATGTTGGATGATTATTCAAATGAAGCAATAATAGATGGTGTGCTGGCAGAATTTTCCCAGTTGGCCGGGATTCCCAGAAAATCAGGTCATGAGAAGGCGGTCAGCGATTATTTGGTAAAGGCTTTTACGGATATTGGCTGTACTGTTCATCAGGATGAAGTAAATAACGTTATAGCTGATTTACCGGCCACGGCAGGGCAGGAAGAGGTACCGGTTATCATAATGCAGGCCCACATGGATATGGTGTGTGTGGCTGACCATGGTGTTAAGTATGACCCATTGACTGACCCGATAAAAATCGTGCGGGATGAACAATTCCTCTCAGCCGAGGGAACCAGCCTTGGGGCCGATGACGGTATTGGGATAGCTGAAGCACTCTTTATTATGAAGAATTTAAAGTCCCATGGACCTCTGCGGGCGATTATCACCGTCGACGAGGAACAGGGAATGACCGGAGCCATGCAGCTTGATGCCAGATATCTTCAGGATGCCCGGTATCTCATTAATTGTGATTCTGAAAATTATGATGAACTGACGGTTGGCAGTGCCGGCAGCGTAAATATTGATTTTAACCGTAAATTGACCTTTGCCGCGCCACAAGGGGACAAGGCCTACAAAATTCATTTAAAGGGTCTGCTGGGCGGTCATTCCGGTATGGAAATTCAAAAGGGACGTGGTAACGCAATTCGTACCATGGCTATGCTGCTTAACGCTCTTGATGAAGCCGGGGTAGTGTATGAGCTTTCCTCCTTTACCGGTGGCAAGGCCAGAAATTCCATTCCGGCAGAGGCAGAGGTGGTTATTTCCACCGTGGCGGAGTCCCAGGTCATTCAGGATGTAATAGACGCTGAAAAGGAAAGCTTTCTTGCCAAATTCGGCGATATAGACGACGGGATTGAGTTCATATTGACTGAGGTGGATAAGCCACAGCAGGTTATGAATGAGGATGACCGTGACAGTGTGGTTCGTCTGATTATTTCTCTTCATAGCGGTGTATTTGCCATGTCACAGGTAGTGCCTGGCTTGGTGGAAACATCAGCAAACCTTGGTATGGTCACTATGGATGCCGGTGATGTAATCAGCATTGCCTACTTTCCGCGTTCTTCCAGCGATGCCAAGCTCAGCGAATTTGTTCTTCAGGCCAATATAATTGCACAGTTGGCGGGCTTTACGGCAGTTATTGGCAATCAGTCTCCTGGCTGGAAGGAAAATAAAGACAGTAAGCTGGCCAAGGTTATGTTAGACATATTTGCGGCACAAAATGGCAAGCCTATGAAGGTGGAAACCATTCATGCCGGTCTGGAATGTGGCTATCATGTCATGAAGAATCCTAAGCTGGATGTGGTGTCCATCGGGGTAAATACCTTTGATATACACAGCCCTCAGGAAAGACTGGAGCTGTCGACAATTCCACCTCAGATTCGGTTGATTGCTGAAGCAATACATAAGCTGTCTGAGTAACATATGTTATTATAATTCCCCCCTGCACGTGGCAGTATATAACCTGTCCTTGTAGGGGGATTTTTGTTTGAATATTTGATTGAGAGCCGATGAATTTGCTATTATTAGGTGAAGGACAAGGGAGTAAACCATTTGGGCGAAAAGGAGTGAAATCTTTTGAAAAGACGTTTGGTAACAGCTATTATCGTATTTATGGTGCTTGTTTTGGCGGCGGGTTATGCCGTAGGTGATTATTTTGTAAATTATGCCCTGAAACGTGGCAATGATACAGATCCGCTGGCACCCCCTGCTGCCTGTGTAAGTATTCATGACGAGAGCAGAAAAATACCTGCTATGCCATCAGCACCGGCGGAGAAGTGGAATATTGAAGCCACAGATGGCAGACGTTTGGTGGCAACCTTTTTTGCACCACCCCAAAATGGACATCGTTGGGCCATATTGGTACATGGCTATGGACGCGACCAACGCTATGCCAGAGATTATGCAGAGGCATATTTGGAACATGGCTGGAATGTGCTGACACCGGATTTATGTGCTTCCGGGGAAAGTGAAGGGCAATACATCACCATGGGGGTAAAGGAAAGTGAGGAGGTTGCCCTATGGGCAGCCAAAATCAAAGAGCGTGACCCTGAGGCAGAAATAGTGCTACATGGCGTATCTATGGGGGCAGCCACAGTAATGCTGACAGCAGGAAGATACGATGTACCGGGGATGTCGGCTGTTATTGAGGATTGCGGTTACACCAGTGCCTATGAGATGTTCGCCAACCAGTTGGGGGTAATCTTCGGCTTGCCGGAGTTTCCTATCATGCCCTGTGTTGATGTCGTAAGTGGTATAAAAACAGGCGTTAAAGTATCTGATGCTGCCCCATTGAAGGCCGTGCCCAGCATAAAGGTTCCTGTCATGTTCATACATGGTAATGCTGATAAGCTGATACCTCCTGCAATGATGGAGGAGCTGTACAAGGCCTGTAACGCACCAAAAACAAAGCTGATTGTCGAGAATGCTGGACATGGTGACTCGATGAAGGAGGCCAAAGAGGAATATTGGAGGGCTGTGTTCAGCTTTTTGGATAAGCATTGATGGATGTTCATCCGGTAAGTTTCTTTTTGGAGACGCTTGATGATGTATAAGCCAGAAATATGTGTGATGGCATTAGGAGAGAGTATATGAAAAAAACATTGGTTTATGTGCATGGTAAAAATGGTGATGCCGGAGAAGCTAGGCACTATAAAGCTTTTTTTGCTGAACATGATGTCATCGGCTTTGATTATAAGTCTGAAACACCCTGGGATGCCCAGGAGGAGTTCTGCTCTTTTTTCGATTCCCTGGGTGTGCAGTACAACAATGTTACTGTAATCGCCAATAGTATCGGAGCATACCTTACCATGTGTGCATTGGGTGGCAAACATATGGAGAGGGCTTATTTTATCTCCCCTATTGTCAATATGGAGTACCTGATTACGAACATGATGAAATGGTGCGCCGTTTCAGAAGCTGAGCTACGAAACAGGGGAACAATAGATACAGACTTTGGTGAACGGCTGTCGTGGAAATATCTTTCATGGGTCAGGATCAATCCAATCTCATGGAGTACGCCAACAGCAATATTGTATGGTGCTGACGATAATATGCAGTCCCTTGATACCATACGGGTATTTGCAGATAAAATACGTGCAGAGGTTACCGTGATGGAAAATGGGGAGCATTGGTTTCACACTGAAGAACAGATGGCGTTTTTGGACAATTGGATTCGTAAGATTAATTCTTTGTGATTTGTTTATGGTAGACGCAATCTGGAAATTAGTACAGATGGTCTATAACTAGAAAAATAAGGGCTGTCGCATTTGATGATATGCTCCCCCTATGGGAGACAGTAAAAAATAAAACTGTCATCATAGGGGGAGTTTTTATGCCACAAAAACATAAAATTACAGCAGAGGAGAAAGTTAAACTTGTCCGAGCTTACCTATCAGGAGAGATTACTC